>CAKQAD010000003.1 GCA_934215545.1 uncultured Prevotella sp. | reverse complement strand
AGGGCACTTAGTCAAGACTTGTCAATTATTACAGTTTATATCACCGAAAAGTGTCAAGCAAAATCAGGAAAAGACATAATTAATGGATAATTCATGGGAATTAATGTTAGAAAAAAAAATTAATGGATAATTAATGGACATTAATGGGCATTAATGTTTAGAAAAAAAATTCATGGATAATTCATGGGAATTAATGTTAGAAAAAAACATGGGCATTAATGTTAGAAAAAATTCATGGATAATTCATGGATAATTTATGGGAATTCATGTTAGGAAAAAACATAGGCATTAATGTTAGAAAAAATCCATGTAATACAATATTTGCATCGTTTTCACCCCCTGAGAGTGCCAACAGAATTCACAAAGCCATTGATGGCGCATTTACTTGCAAGTTTTGAGCGTGCAACAGTTAATGCACTATGTAGCAATGCATTGGCGCAGCACATGACACAAGTGTGCAACAATTAAGATGTTCAAAACCCGTTTTTAAGCCCATTTTACATTAAAAAGAAGCCTTAATTGCAATGAAAAGGAGCCCATTTTGCATCACAATTAAGCCTCCTTTTCAATACATTTAAGCCCATTTTTGTTATAACAAAGCAAATTGCCACATCAGAAAGCAATTTATACACACAAAAACAAGCCTTAAAACACTCAAGAATTTTCTATTTCGCGATTTTCATTTGTAACAATTTGGCTAAGTCCAAATTATATTTGCATGCCCAAAACACGAGAATTCTGCAAGGCAGAACACAAGGCGTGCTACTTCTTATGATGCAGCACACCACTTTCGGGTAGCATAAATTCCGTTACCTCAAAATCGATTTCGGGCAATGGTGTAGGGTCGAGCCTGTAAGGAATGCCCCGCGATGGCAGCGGCTCCACCAAAACCACTGCTACGCCTTGCGACAACATGCCCAAGGCTTTGGCAGCAGCATGCGACAGGTCGATGATGCGTCCACGATGATGCGGGCCACGGTCGGTGACACGCACCACCACCGACTTGCCGTTGCTCTCGTTGGTGACACGCAATAGCGTGCCGAAGGGATAGGTGCGGTGAGCACATGTAAGACTGTCGTGATGCAGGCGCTCGCCACTACTTGTGCGCGAGCCAGTGGCTCGCTTAGAATAAAAAGAAGCCTTGCCTCTCTGCGTTTGAGCACAAACAAGGGCAAGGCTTAATATTGTAAGAATTACTAATATGGTGTTTCTTTTCTTCACTATCTACAAATTTTAAAATGGCTATACAATGCCTTGAGCCATCATGGCATTTGCCACCTTCATGAATCCGGCGATGTTGGCACCCTTAACATAGTCGATGTAGCCATCGGCTTGCTTGCCATACTTCACACACTGCTCATGGATGGAGTGCATAATATAGTGCAACTTCTCGTCGACCTCTGCCTCGCTCCAGCTCAGGCGCATAGAGTTCTGGGTCATCTCGAGGCCCGACGTGGCAACTCCACCGGCATTGACAGCCTTGCCAGGGGCAAACAGCTGCTGTGCTGCCACAAACTTATCGACAGCTTCTGCGGTGCAGCCCATGTTCGACACCTCTGCAACACACTCCGGATGGTGTGCCAATATCATATCGGCATCGTCGCCATTAAGCTCGTTCTGTGTAGCGCAGGTAAGGTAGATGTCTGCCTTCACCTCCCAAGGCTTGTGGCCTGCCACAAACTTTGAGCCTGGGAACTCGTCTTCGTAAGGCTGGCAGATGTCGTTGCCGCTGGCACGAAGCTCAAGCATATAGTCGATCTTGTCGCCGCTGATGCCTGCCTCGTCGAGGATGTAGCCATCAGGACCAGATATAGTTATCACCTTAGCGCCAAGCTCTGTGGCTTTCTTGGCGGCACCCCATGCCACATTGCCAAAGCCAGAGATGGCAACCGTCTTGCCCTTGAGGTCGAGGCCGCGAGTGGCAAGCATCTGCTGCACAAAGTAGAGTGCACCGAAGCCCGTTGCCTCTGGGCGTATGCGTGAGCCACCATATTCAAGACCCTTGCCCGTGAGCACGCCCTGATATTGGTGGGTTAGCTTCTTGTACATGCCAAAGAGATAGCCTATCTCGCGTCCGCCCACGCCGATGTCGCCAGCGGGGACATCCTCGTCGGGACCAATATGGCGATAGAGTTCGGTCATGAAAGCCTGGCAGAAGCGCATCACTTCGGCATCGCTTCTACCGCGTATAGAGAAGTCGGTACCGCCCTTGCCACCGCCCATCGGCAATGTGGTAAGCGCATTCTTGAATGTTTGTTCAAAGCCTAAGAACTTCAGAATGGAGAGGTTGACGGATGGATGGAAGCGCAGGCCGCCTTTGTAAGGACCAATGGCGCTGTTGAACTGCACTCGATAGCCAATGTTTACATGCACTTCGCCCTTGTCGTCGGTCCAAGGCACGCGGAAGGTGATGATGCGCTCAGGCTCTACAAGACGCTCAATGAGCTTCGCCTTCTCAAATTCTGGATGCTGATTGTATACATGTTCGATAGACAGGAGCACTTCGCGCACGGCCTGCAAATATTCAGGTTCGCCTGGATGCTTGGCCGCAAGGTTTTGCATTATTTGCTCTACATTCATAATGGTAAGATTTTGTAGTTAAATAAGATTTTGTTCTGTCGTCTGCCACACAACGTGAGTGCCTTGTGCAGCACCTGAAGGGTGCCAGCAGTAAGGCTACGTTGTGTAAGTAGGACGCCACAAATATAGCTTATTTGTGCTTACCATCCAAATAAAAAAGTAGGTTTTTGGTATTTTTTACTTACTTTTAGATAGTGTTTGTTCGTGTGTGCGGAAACACGCTTGCATGATATGTTCGGTGGCTCCGGTGTGTTGGGTCACCACCTTGTCGGCAGCGGCGCCGCAGCGGTCGAGGTATGCGGGGTCGGTGTCGAAGCGGTCGACGATTTGCTTGAAGTCGTCGTAGTTGTTGATTTCAAATCCTCCCTGTGCCTGCAGCAGCCATTGTGCCTCCTGGAAGCGCTTGTTGTTAGGACCGAATATCACTGGCATGTGCCAAACGGCTGCCTCGAGAACATTGTGTATGCCCACGCCAAAGCCGCCGCCTACATAAGCCACATCGCCATAGTGATAGACTGAAGAGAGCAAGCCGAAGCAGTCGATGATAAGACACTCGGCACCAGCAGCCTCTTCGGGGGTGGTCTGAGTGTAGCGCACTGTCTTGCGCTTGAGCTTGGAGAGTATATCTTGCAGATGGTCGTCGCCTATCACATGGGGTGCAATGATGAGACGCCAGTCGGGATGTTCGTTGAAGTAGCGTATGAAGATGTCTTCATCGGGTGCCCACGACGAGCCTGCCACAAACACCTTGCGCTGGTTGGTGGCGTCGGCACCGGCATGGCAGAACGCCTCAACAATGGGCAGGCGCTTGGCGGCGTCGCGTATCTGCAGCACACGGTCGAAGCGTGTGTCGCCTACTATCTCTGAGCTGTCGATGCCTATGGTATGGAGCAGGCGGCGGCTCTCGTCGTTCTGAACGAAGAACTTGGTGACACAACGCAACACCTTGCCATACTCGCGGCCATACCAGCGGAAGAACACCTGGTCCGGACGGAAGATGCTCGACACGCTATATACGGGCACACCACGATGCTGAAGTATGTGGAAATAGTTATACCAGAACTCATACTTTATGAAGAATGCCATAATGGGGCGCACGGCGCGCAGAAAGCGTCGGGCGTTACGTATGGTGTCGAGCGGCAGATAGCACACTATGTCGGCACCCTTATAGTCCTTGCGCACCTCGTAGCCTGACGGCGAGAAGAATGTAAGCAGGATTTTATATTCCGGATGCACTTGGCGCAGACGCTCCATGAGCGGACGGCCTTGCTCAAACTCGCCAAGCGAGGCGGCATGAAACCACACATACTTGGCGTTGGGGTCGACCTGCTCGCGTAGTGTCTTCACTGCTTGACGCTCGCCACGCCACATCTTACGCACCTTTTCGTTGAAAAGACTTGCTATGGCTACGCCTATCAAGTAGAGATAGATTGCTATATTATACACAACTAATGTTATTTCTATATTCTACATTATATGTAATAGGGGTGTTGGTGTGGGGACTGTACACTATCCGAGCACTTCTACGGCGCGGCGCAGACGGCGCAGCGTCTCTTCCTTGCCGAGGAATGCAGAGATGTCGAACATGCCGGGACCCTTGCCAATGCCCACGAGTGCCAGGCGGAAGGCGTTCATCACATCGCCAAGCTTATAGCCCTTGTCTTCGACCCACTGCATGACAACGGGCTCCTGACCCTCGACCGAGAAGTCGTCGATGCCCTCGAGCACGGTGGCGAGCTCGGTCATTACCTGTGCCGAGTCGTCCTTCCAGCGCTTCTTGGCTGTCTTGGCATCGTAGTCGGTTGGAGCGATGAAGAAGAATGAGCACAATGGCCAAAGCTCCTTAACGAAGCTCACACGATCCTTCATCATTGCCACTACCTGGGTGATGCGCTCCATTGTTTCGTCGACACCATTGTTTGCCACGATAGGTGCAAAGAGGTTGGCTATCTCTTCGTTGCTCTTGCGGAGCATATACTCATGGTTGAACCACATGCCCTTCTGGAAGTCGAAGCGTGCGCCTGCCTTCGAACACTTGTGAATGTCGAACAAGTTGACAAGCTCGTCGAGGCTGAAGAGCTCCTGCTCTGTGCCGGGGTTCCAGCCGAGCAGTGCAAGGAAGTTGACCACTGCCTCTGGGAAGTAGCCACTCTCACGATAGCCCGATGATATCTCGCCGCTCTTTGGGTCGTGCCACTCCAATGGGAACACTGGGAAGCCCAGGCGGTCGCCATCGCGCTTCGAGAGCTTGCCCTTGCCCTCTGGCTTGAGCAGCAATGGCAGGTGGGCGAAGGTGGGCATGGTGTCTTCCCATCCAAAGGCACGATAGAGCAACACATGAAGTGGTGCACTTGGCAGCCACTCCTCGCCACGTATCACATGTGTAATCTCCATGAGATGGTCGTCGACGATGTTTGCCAAGTGATAGGTGGGCAGCTCGTCGGCACTCTTATAGAGCACCTTGTCGTCGAGAATGTCGCTCTTGATGACCACGTCGCCGCGTATCATGTCGTTGACATGCACATCGATACCGGGTTCCACCATAAAGCGTACCACATACTGCTGGCCGTCGGCAATGCGACGCTCCACCTCTTCCTTGTCGAGGGTGAGCGAGTTGGTCATCTGCAGACGGGTGTGGGCATCGTACTGGAAATTCTGTATCTCGCCACGCTTTGCCTCGAGCTCTTCGGGAGTGTCGAAGGCAATGTAGGCACGACCTGCCTCAAGCAGCTGGTCGACATACTTCTTGTAGATGGCACGGCGCTCGCTCTGACGATATGGACCGTGGTTGCCACCAAACGATACGCCCTCGTCGAACTTGATGCCAAGCCAGCGGAACGACTCTATGATGTAGTCTTCGGCGCCTGGCACGAAACGGTGTGAGTCGGTGTCTTCAATACGAAACACCAAATCGCCACCATGCTGGCGGGCAAAGAGGTAGTTATACAATGCTGTACGCACACCACCGATGTGCAAAGGTCCGGTAGGACTTGGTGCAAAGCGCACTCTTACTTTTCTCTCTGACATAAAAATATTTTTATTGATTGGGGTGACTTGCTTGATGTTTGCCACCCTTTCGTTTCTGAAAAATTTACTTAAGGCTGCACCATGAATGCCAAATGATGTGATTTATAGGCATGTGCAGTCCTTTCTGCGTGCAAAGATACTATATTTTTCTTGATTTTCACATTTTTTTTGTAATATTGCAGTTCTAAAACCCAAAATCCTATGGACATGTTAAACAAAAGCAAGAGCCGCTTCTGGCGCAACATGATTAGCCGCATGGCTTTGATAGTACTGACGGTGACGGTGATTGTGTGGATGCTTCCACGCAACGAGAGCAAGCGTTTCAGATACGATGTTGGCAAACCGTGGATGTATGGCTCGTTCATAGCCAAGTTCGACTTCCCTATCTATAAGACCGATGAGACCATCAAAGAGCAGGAAGACTCGCTACTGGAGGGATATCAGCCCTACTACAACTACGACACGAATGTGGAGAAACGACAGCTGCAGAAGTTTATGAACGACTACCGCGACGGCATACCAGGACTCTCGAAACAGTATGTGCGGATTATTGCCGAGGGACTGCACAAGCTCTATAAAGCGGGCATCATGGACACGCCCGAATACAACGAGGCTTATCACGACTCCATATCGCAGGTGCGCATTGTAACAGGCAATAGCGCCGTGAGCACTCCACTAACATATATATATAGCACACTGTCGGCATACGAACAGCTGTTCACCAACGATGTGATAGTGCTGCAACGACCCATCCTGCAACGATGCAACCTCAACAACTACATTGAGCCTAACCTCGTGTACGACAAGAAACGCTCCGACACTGAGCGCAACGACCTGCTGTCGTCGATACCACCGGCAAGCGGCATGGTGATAAGCGGACAGAAGGTGATTGACCGTGGCGACATAGTCGACGACTATACGTTCCGAGTGCTCAACTCATTCGAGCGCGAGATAAAACGACGCAGCGCCACACAAAACGAAATAACCGACACGCTGATAGGACAGATTATATTCGTGACGCTAATGGTGGCGCTCTTTACAATGTATCTGGCGCTGTTCCGACGCGACTACTTCAACAAGCCACGCTCCATTGCCATGCTCTATGCGCTGATAATGCTGATGCCTGTGGCGGTGTCGCTGATGATGCAACACAACTTTATGAGTGTCTACATCATACCGTTTGCTATGGCACCGATATTCGTGCGTGTGTTTATGGACTCGCGCACGGCATTCGTGAGCCATGTAACAATGGTGCTTATATGCGCCACTGCCGTGAGATATCAGTATGAGTTTATCATCATACAGATTGTGGCAGGACTCATTGCCATATACTCACTGCGCGAACTGACACGACGGGCGCAGGTGTTCAAAACGGGCATACTCGTGGCAATGGGATCGGCACTGGTCTACTTCGCCCTGCAGATGATACAAGACAATGAGTTCACACTAATGGATCATGACATGTATTATCACTTCGTGGTGAACGGAATATTGCTGCTGCTCGCCTACCCTCTTATGTATATCATCGAGAAGATGTTTGGATTCGTGTCGAGCGTAACGCTCTTCGAGCTGTCGAACACCAACCGCGGCGTGCTGCGCAACCTTTCGGAGGTGGCGCCAGGAACATTCCAGCACTCTATCACCGTGGGCAACCTGGCAGCAGAGATAGCCAATAAGATTGGGGCAGACTCGCTACTGGTGCGTACAGGCGCACTCTATCACGACATCGGAAAGATGACCGACCCAGTGTTCTTCACCGAAAACCAGGCTGGCGTGAACCCACACGACAAGATGTCGTATCAGGAGAGCGCACGAATAGTGATAGGACATGTGACGGAGGGACTAAAAATGGCGGAGCGAGAAAACCTGCCTGCCATCATACGCGACTTCATAGTGACGCATCATGGCAACGGACTGACAAAGTATTTCTACATAAAATATCAAAACGAACATCCCGACGAGCAGGTTGACACTACGCCTTTCCGCTATCCAGGACCTAACCCATTCACCCGAGAGCAGGCTATCCTGATGATTGCCGATGGTGTGGAGGCGGCATCACGATCACTGCCCGAATATACGGAGGAGAGCATATCGGCACTGGTTAACAAGATTATCGATGGCGACGTGAGCGATGGCTACTTCCGCGAATGTCCTATCACCTTCCGCGACCTGGCGCTCGCCAAACTGGTGCTTATAGAACGCTTGAAGGCTATATACCACACACGCATTTCCTATCCGGAAGCACGCAAGGCATAAAGGGATAGTTGCTCGGCAAGGCATAAACAAAAACAATAAGAAATAATGAATACTACCAACTTTAAATTCGAGGTGTGCGCCAATGGCGTGGAGAGCTGCCTGGCAGCACAAGAGGGCGGTGCCGACCGCGTAGAGTTGTGTGCCGGCATTCCTGAGGGTGGCACCACTCCATCGTATGGCGAGATAAAGGTGGCACAACGCATGCTCACCACCACACGTCTGCATGTGATTATTCGTCCGCGTGGCGGCGACTTCCTATATACACAGCTCGAAAAGGAGCGCATGATCGATGACATACGCATCTGCCGAGAGCTGGGCGTTGACGGCGTGGTGATAGGTTGCCTGCTTGCCGATGGCAGTATCGACATGGAGATGTGCCGACAGCTGGTGGCAGAGGCGCAGGGCATGGCTATCACCTTTCACCGTGCCTTTGACCGTTGCCGGCAACCGGCAGAGGCTCTCGAACAACTTATAAGTATGGGCATAGACCGCGTGCTCACCTCCGGACAGCAACCCACTGCCTTGCAGGGAGAGCAACTGCTCAAAAGCCTCAACGAACAGGCACAAGGACGCATAAAGATTCTTGCCGGATGCGGAGTGAACGAGCAGAACATCAGGCATATCCACGAGGCTACGGGGGTGACTGAATTCCACTTCTCGGCACGAACACCGGTGAAGAGCGCCATGCAATATATCAACCCCGATGTGTATATGGGCGATAAAGATGCCGATGAGGGCACACTGCTATATACATCGGCAGAACGAGTAAGGCAGACAATAGCCCAACTGGCATAAGACTCAACAGCTGAAAATGCATGGAACAAAAGCATAAACAGAAAAAGGTCGCATGGAACATTAACCATGCGACCTTTTCTTTATTGTGTAATTAAATTGTTTTCGCTTTAATCGGAACTGGCTTCAACGCATTCGACATCTGCTCCACCTTCCGCTGGGGGTGCAAACGCGCTATTTGCCGTTGCCCTCGCCCCACATGCCTATTGCAGCACTTGCTGCAAATAGGGTCATCATCATTGTCATCAACATAACTTTTTACCTTTTTAACCAAAACCTATTACAATGCTAATACCCTATAAACATCTGTTTTACTAATACCTTCTACCTTACTAATACCTTGGCTTATCGCCTTACTAATACCTTCTACACTAATTGCTACCTATTACAATATGTGTCGTTATCCTCAATCTTTACTTTACCTTGCCTTCTCAGAGGCGGTGTCATCCTTTTTCTCTTCTTACCTTTTCTTCTCGTTACCCTTAAGTCATCCCAAATCTTTTACCTTCTCAATAGTGGGTCATCCTTAATCTTTTATACCTTTCGTTATCCTTACAATCTTTTGCTTTTACCTTTCAAAAAAAACTAACATCCCACTGTCAACTGAATAATCATCTTTTTACCTTTTTGAAAAAGAACTGACACCTATCAGATTCTTCTCAAATTTTTCTATACCTTTTATTGTTATTATTTCAATCGATAGCAAAACCTCACGATTTCCCTTTTCGACAATGCAAAATTACTATTGTTTGCGTACACATGCAAGAAACAATACTCGTTTTTTGCTTATTTTAATATCTTTTTGACTTATATCAACATATTTTGTGTACGAACACACCGTTTAACACATTAGCCTTTTAATTGCCGGTGAATGTGCCCACAAGGAGCACCAAACCGCTTGTGCGCTCCGTCACTAAATACACAAATGGGCGATTGACATTGAAGATGCCTCTCGATATCTTGTCCTTGTCGTCTTTCGGATTATACGTATCGCCTCCCTTGCTCACAGTGACTGCGGTGAGCTTTGTGCCTTCTTCGTTGACGTCGAGGTGGTTGCACTGATACATATTGTCAAGCAAAATGGGGGTGTCGCCATCACATATCTTTGTAACCACGGGGTTGTTGGCATCGAACAATGCCTCTCCGTCGTTGGCTTGCATTGCCTGTTTCAAGTCGACAGTGCTCGACACGCTGAACTTTGGTATGCTTAGCTGCATCTCCATGGGGCGCAGATCGCTTTTCAGGTCGCGCACGCCTTTGTCTTTCAAATATGCCAACACATCGTTTACGCTACGCCCCATGTCGGGAAGTAAAATATACATCGACCAGATGCCACTGCCATAATCCATCTCGATGTAACTGAAAGTATTGGTGCTACCACCAAGCACAAGGGCGGTGTTGTGCATCATTGGCATATTATAGGCAGATCCATCAGCAACATTAAAAAGCTCGTCAGTTGTTTTATCCTTGTCGAACTGCTTGGTCCAGTTGGCATCGAAATACAAAGAGCTGAGCAGTAATGCCTTGTCTTCAGGATTTACCTTATCAACCACCTTATTTATATATCCATGAGTATTGGTGCTCGCCCATTTGTTGATTTCGTCTACCAACCCTGGCGAACTGAAATCGAGCGATAGTGCTGCGGCGTTATAATATTCGCCAATGGTTCTGGCGTAGTTAGAAAGAACTGGCATGCCTTTGTTGACAATAAGCACATTCGCCATTTCTATCTTTACCTGACTATCGGTGTTAGGCGCTTCGGTTATTATCTTATTGCAAAAACAATCAAACGTATAGGAAGCAACTTTGGTCTTAAGCATCTTAAGATGTATCGTTTCCCAACCATCCGCATTGCATCCAGCACCCAACATACCAAGCATGTTGTTTACACCCACAGGCGAGATCATAACACTTTTCTTGCCGTCAGAGATGGAAGACAGGAGCTGAAACGAATATGTATTGCATCTTTGCAATATGGTGCGTTCCTTCAACGACAAGTCAAGACACTTTGCTTTAGGCAACATATCGCGCACCTCAGAATCGTCAGGTGCCGCCTCTTCGTCGTTATTCGAACATGAACTGCAAAGCCATAACAATGCTATCGGCACACATAAAAATAGGAATATACGAAAGTGTTTCATAATTGTGGATTTTTAGATGGTTAACATGCGCAAATATAAGAAAAAAAAAAAATAGACAAACAAATTGTAAGCAAAAAACAACAAAAAATGCAGAAATTGTTATTGATTGAAGAAATGATGATACTCTGTATTCAAAAAAAGCCCACCCGCAGCTTGCGGATGGGCTATTCGGATATAGATAGTGGCGTTGCCTATTGGCAGAACCATTAGCTATTATGCATTTATGTTTGGCTCAGTTGGCATTTACATTAAACTCAGCTGGCACTTATATTTGGCTCAGCTGGCGTTTACGCCTTCTTGCTTTTTGTAGCATATACAAAGTAGAGGATGAGGCAGATGTAGGCTCCGAGCGATGCTATCTGCGACAATGGGGTGGCAAGCCATGCCTCCATCCACTCTTCGCTTACGAGATGCACGTTGCAGAAGCGCAGCAATGCCGACAAAACACCCATGAGTGCACCACCAGCGATGAAGCCACTGGCAATGAGGGTGCCCTTCTCGTTGCGCTCGCGGTTGACCTCGGCATCCTTAGAGCGTGTACTTACATACCAACTCACGATGCCACCCACCAACAATGGGGTGTTGAGGTCGAGCGGAATGAACATGCCAAGGGCAAAGGCGATGGCAGGAATACCAAGCCAAGTAAGCACAATAGCTATAACAGCACCAATGCCATAAAGCACCCATGGCGCTCCCACACCGTTCATAAGCGGGTCGATTACTGCTGCCATGGCATTTGCCTGTGGTGCAGCAAGCTTACCATCGGCAAATCCATAGGTGTCGTTGAGCAGCATCATGACACCACCCACGGTGGCAGCTGATACCAGTGTGCCGAGGAATTTCCATGTTTCCTGCTTCTTTGGGGTAGTGCCAAGCCAGTAGCCTATCTTCAGGTCGGTGACAAATCCGCCTGCCATCGACAGTGCTGTGCACACTACGCCACCCATGATAAGGGCAGCCACCATGCCAGCAGAACCTTTCAGACCCACAGCCACCATAACCACAGATGCAAGGATGAGTGTCATGAGTGTCATGCCCGACACGGGGTTGGAGCCAACGATAGCGATAGCGTTGGCAGCTACGGTGGTGAACAGGAATGCTATCACCGTAACAAGGAGTATGCCAACAATAGCAAAAAGCAGGTTGCCCTCCATCACTCCGAACCAGAAGAAGAGGAAGGTGACGAGAATGGTGACGATGCTACCCACTGCGATAATCTTAAATGAGATGTCGCGCTGTGTGCGCACGGTGTTTTCGGCGGCGTTTTTGCCACCCTTCATCTCCTGGGCTGCCAAGCCTACGGCACCCTTGATGATGCCCCACGACTTGATGATGCCAATGATACCAGCCATAGCGATGCCACCAATGCCGATGCTCTTGCCATAGTTGGTAAATATCTCTTCTGCCGACATGGCACCAACGGTCTGGTTGATAGCGGGGTTCCACATATCAAGCACCTGATCGTGGAATATTATCGACATGCCTGGCACTATAAGCCACCATACGGCAAATGAGCCCAAGCAGATGATGAAGGCATATTTAAGACCGACGATGTAGCCCAAACCGAACACAGCGGCACCGGTGTTAACCTTGAACACGAGCTTAGCCTTGTCGGCAGCCAACACTCCCCAGTGCATCACGCGTGTGGTGAACACCTCGTTCCACCATCCCATAGTAGCTACTATGAAGTCGTAGAGTCCACCTACGAGTCCGGCAATAAGCAATGGCTTAGCCTGGTTGCCTCCCTTGGCACCGCTCACCAGCACCTGTGTGGTGGCAGTAGCTTCAGGGAAGGGGTATTTGCCGTGCATGTCCTTCACAAAATATTTGCGGAAAGGAATGAGGAAGAGTATTCCCAGGATGCCTCCCAGCAGTGACGAGAAGAACACTTTGACAAACGACACGCTCATGTCGGGATACTTAGCCTGCAGGATGTATATTGCCGGCAGTGTGAATATGGCACCTGCCACTATCACTCCCGAGCATGCTCCGATGCTCTGTATGATTACATTCTCGCCGAGTGGGTTCTTACGCTTGGCAGCTGTCGACACACCTACGGCGATGATGGCGATAGGTATGGCAGCCTCGAACACCTGTCCTACCTTCAGTCCGAGGTAGGCGGCAGCAGCCGAGAACACCACTGCCATTACTATTCCCCATGCCACTGTCCAAAAGTTAACCTCTGGATATGTGGCATTAGGACTCATTATGGGTTTGTATACCTCGCCCTCCTTCAGCTCAGTGAAGGCGTTGTCGGGGAGCTGTATTTGTTCTTTTTCGTTGTTCATGTCCTTAAATGTTGACGAGTGGATTTTTTGTTTGACGAGCATACAAACTGCTTGTCATCATAGCCGACGGGTTGACGCAAAAGCCTATAGCCTGTCAACCCGCCTGCCTGTTAGCTTTAGAATTAATATCCAAATATCTCCTCTGTCGACACACGCTTGACAGGAGCTATGGTTTCGAGTGCCTTCATGTCGAGGTTCTTCTCATCGCCGAGGATAAGATATCTCCATGAGCGGTGTGCCATGTTGTCGAGTTCGAACTTCACTATGTCGCTAAGGGTGATTTGCGGCACAGCCTCAAACACCTTGCGGTTCATGTCATAGTCAACGCCCATACGCTCTGCATTGAGATACTTAAAGAAGATGTTCGACTTTGTGGTGCGTGTTGATGCGATACGCTTCAGCAACGACTGCTTGGCAAGGTCGAAAGCCTTCTCCGACTGTGGTATGGTGTCGAGAATCTCGTTGAAGGTGCGTATGCAGTCCATCATCTTATCGTTCTGAGAGATGATTGATGTGTATGCCGACTCGTCGTCGTCTTTCTTCGAAGGCTGTGAGTAGGTGGCGTAGGCGCTATATGCCAAGCCGCGTGTCTCGCGCAGTTCCTGGAACACCACTGCATTCATGCCATGACCGAAGTATTCGTTGAAGAGCATCACTGTAGGCACTTCGTCGACATTCCACTTCTTGCCAGTGTTGTTATATTGTATCATGTAGATGTTCTTGGCATCGTAAGGAGCAAGCAGCACCTCATTGCCTGTGGTGCGCTGCAGTGTGTATTCGCGCTGTGCAGGAGCATCTACGAGCTTCTTGGCAGTGCGGTGGTTCTTGTTGATGAATGTGGCCAACTGCTTCTGCTGCATTGGACCATAGTACATCACACGGTGCTTCATGCCGCTAAAGGCAGCAATAATATCGGTGAGCGACTTTGGTGTGGCTGTTGCCAGCTCTGTGCTGTCGGGCACATTACGCTGTGCGTTGTACTCGCCATACATGCCATAAAGACGGAGTGCAGAGAAGTTGGCACGCTGGTTGGCCTTATCGTCCTTGCGTCCCTTAAGCACTGTAGCCACATACTTGGCGTAAGAGTCGGCATCGCCCTTAGAGTGTGCCAGCACATCCTCAAGGAGTGTAAGTGCAGGCTTCATATTCTCGTCGAGACCGCTGAGTGTGATGATGGTGCGGTCGTGGCTAACATTCACGTAATAGTTGCATGCCAACTCATAGAAACGCTGCTTAACCTCCTTGGCAGAGAGACGGTCGGTGCCCACATAGTCGAGATATGAGGCAGCGAAAGGCAGCCATTTGTTTGCCTGTTCGCCCATTGGATAGACGAAGTAGAGCGAGAAGAGTCCGTTCTCCTTGTTCTGTATGTAGTAGAGCGGTTGTCCGTTCTTGAGTGTGGTGCGTGCCATATCCTTGTCGAAGTCGACAAACTGTGGCTGTATTGGTGTCACCTTCGATGCTGCGATATCTGCAACAAACTGGCTTTGCAGGTTGCGGTTGGCAGGTATCGGTGTTATCTGTGGCTTCTCAATCTTCTTCTGTGTGGTGTCGGTGCCTTGTGTCTTATACACGATAGCATAGTTGTCGAGGAAGTGGCGGTGTGCAAAGTCCATCACATCCTGCTTGGTGAGCTTTGCAAGGCGGTCGGTTTGTGCCACCACATCCTTCCACTCCTGTCCGTTGATGAAGGCATCTACGCAGCGGTCGGCACGGCTTGCGTTGCTGTCGAGCGACTTAAGATAGTCGAGTTTCATATTGTTAACCACCGATGGCAGCAGCTTGTCGCTGAACTCTCCACGTTTCAGCTTCTCAATCTCTGCCAATATCAGGTCGCGCACCTCGGTGAGTGTCTGTCCTTCATTAGGCTGTCCGACAACGATAAACTGAGAGTAGTCGCGCATGGTGTTGAATCCGGCGCCTGCTCCCTGGCACAACAGAGGCTGGTTGATGTCAAGGTCGAAGAGTCCGGCATTGCCGTTGCTGAGCATATTGCTTATCACTTCGAGTGTGTCTGCCTGCATTGAGTTGCCTGCTTCGAAGCGCCATCCCATCATAAGGCTGGCAGCCTCAGGTCCCACCACGGTAGTGTCTACAGGTGCGGTGATAGGCGCAAGAGGTGCATACTGTGGGTATTTCACCTCGCCATAGCCCTTCCATGCGCCGAAGTAGCGGTCAATGGTTGTCACCACAGCATCTGGGTCGAAGTCGCCCGCCATGCAGATAGCCACATTGTTAGGCACATAATAGCGGTGATAATAGTTCTTGATATTGGTAATCGAAGGATTCTTCAGATGGTCTTGTGTGCCGATGGTGCTCTGAGTGCCATAAGGGTGTGTGGGGAAGAGCTTGCTGGCAAGTGCCTGCCACACCTTGCGTGAATCGCTTGTCAGACCCATATTATACTCCTCGTACACTGCTTCGAGCTCGGTATGGAAACCACGAATCACCATGTTCTGGAAGCGGTCGGCCTGTATGCGTGCCCAGTTGTCCACCTCGTTGGCAGGAATATCCTCCACATAGCATGTGATGTCGTTGCTGGTATAGGCATTGGTGCCCTTCGCTCCTATCGACGACATAAGCTTGTCGTATTCGTTAGGGATGAAGTAGTTGGCAGCAATCTGCGACACCGAGTCGATTTCATGATACAGTTGGCGGCGCTGTGCAGGGTCGGTCACAGTGCGATAGTGCTCATAGCGACGCTCGATATCGTCGAGGTATGGGCGTTCCTTGGCAGCGTCGATGGTGCCAAACTGCGATGTACCCTTAAACATCAGGTGCTCCAGGTAGTGTGCCAGACCAGTAGTTTGCGCTGGGTCGTTGCGTGAACCTGTGCGCACGGCTATATAAGTTTGTATACGTGGCTTCTCTTTATTGACAGAGAGATACACCTTAAGTCCGTTGGGCAGTGTGTAGATGCGGGTTGCCATTGGGTCGCCCTTCACCTGCTCATAATCATAGGCTTGTGCCTGTGTGCCGAAACCCACGGCAAGCAGACCAGCCAGAAGCAATGACTTGATTTTCATAATGTATGTTTATAATATGTATGTTAGTTATTTATAATGTGTGCGCAAGCTATTTATAATATGAATGCAAGCTATTTATAATATGTATATAATTCTGTTGCAGCCTGCGAGTTTAGAACTCCGACTCGTAGAGGAAGTCGTTGTAGGGATATTTCTGCACATGCAGCTCGCGCACTTTGCGATATATAGTGTCGCGGAACTCGTCGATGTTCTGCTTCTCGCGTGCTGATATGAACATGCAGTTCTCGCCGAGTCGTGCCATCCATGTACGCTTCAGCTCATCGAGCGAGATATTCTCGCGTGTCGGAGGAGTGAGGTCGTCGGCTTCCTTCTCAGTCCATGTGTAGTTGTCGATTTTGTTAAACACTATCATTGATGGCTTATCGGCACATCCCAGGTCTTTGAGTGTGTTCTCCACCACTGTTATCTGCTCTGCAAAGTCGGGATGTGATATGTCCACCACATGCAGCAGCAAGTCGGCTTCGCGCACCTCATCGAGTGTCGACTTAAACGAGTCAACGAGATCGGTAGGCAGTTTACGGATAAATCCCACGGTATCGGCGAGCAAGAACGGCAGATTTTCTATCACCACCTTGCGCACGGTGGTGTCGAGAGTGGCAAAGAGCTTGTTCTCGGCAAACACCTCGCTCTTGGCGAGCAGGTTCATGATTGTCGATTTTCCCACGTTGGTGTAGCCCACAAGAGCCACGCGTATCAGTCGTCCACGGTTTTTGCGCTGTGTAGTCTTCTGCTTGTCGATTTCTGCCAGGCGCTGCTTCAGCAGGCTCATGCGCCCCAGGATGATACGGCGGTCCATCTCGAGCTGCGTCTCACCAGGTCCGCGCAATCCCACGCTACCCTTTCCACCGCCCGAGCCCGAGCCACCGCCCTGTCGCTCAAGGTGCGTCCATAGTCGCTGCAGTCGTGGCAGCATATAGCGATATTGCGCCAGCTCCACCTGTGTCTTGGCAGCGGCGGTCTGTGCACGCATGGCAAATATGTCGAGGATTAGCGATGTGCGGTCGAGAATCTTCACGCATAGCTCCTTCTCGATGTTGCGTATCTGCTTGGCAGAGAGCTCATCGTCGAATATCACCATACCCACGGGGCGCTCTGCTTCCTCCTCATCTAATATATATTGGCGTATCTCTTCGAGCTTTCCGCTGCCCACATACGTCACGGCACTCGGTCCGCCTACGCGCTGCGTGAATCGCTTCACGGTGACGGCGCCTGCTGTATCGGCAAGGAATTCGAGTTCATCGAGATATTCCTTTGTCTTTTCCTCGTCCTGCTCCTTGGTGATAAGACCCACAAGGACGGCAGTCTCGGTCTTTACTTCTGATATTACAAACTCCTTCATTAAGTGTATTTTAAATTGTTATTGAAGCCATGTTTTAAGTAGTGAGGTGCATGCCGTTACGCACGGACATTCCGTCAGTACGCAATGCACCCTCCATTGAGTTTGCAAAATTACTGAAAATAAAGCAAATAACATTTCGTTTGCACAAAAAGGTGTGCATTTTGCTATCAAAAGCGAGTATTTTTGGAATAAAAAGTGAATAAATCAATAAAACGTTCATTTTCTTCAACTTAAAACAATTAAAATAATAAAAATATGTTTGCCGTATGCGACAAAATGAGTAATTTTGCATCGTAGTTCTTAAGACTCTAAGACACATTAATGTAGAAATTGAAAACTAATCGAACATTTTGAAAAATCTCATGTCCATAAGGCATGCAAGATAGCAAAACAACAAAAATGCATACATTACGATACACGTGTTGCAGCATGCTGCAACACATGAATTGACGCATATTCATATAGCGCAATAACGCATTTTGGTTATACAGAATGTATGGCAAGAGATTTAGAGTGCACGACAAAGAGATTTAGAGTGCATGGCATTGAGTACAGAGTGCATGGCATTGAATACACGACATATAGTTCATACCTCGCACGACGTATGCAATAACATTTTACGGATAAAAAAGAAAATAAATTATAATCAAGTTTTTAAATCAAAAATCGTTATGACAGGTAAATTCTTTCAAGCCCTGCTTGGACTGCTGTTGCTCGGTTCTACGACCATGATGTCGCACGCCGAGGATAAGGCTGTGCCATGCCTTGTGCTTAAGATGACGGATGCCCAGACTGTGAAGTTCGCATTGAGCGAGCAGCCAGAGGTGACATTCGCCGACGGAAAGCTTTTCGTCAAGTCTGCCGACATCGACGCCAATTATCCTCAGGCAGATGTGGTAGAATTCTATTTTTCTGATGAAGTGCTGGTGGGCATTGCGAGCGAAGCAAACAAGTCGCAAGTGATGACATTCACCTACAACGACAACGAGAACATCGTTGTTAACGGCACTAAGGCTAAGGCAGCCACACTCTATGCCATTGACGGCACACTCGTGAAGCGCCAGGCAGTGAAAGACGGTGCAGTGAGCATCAGTCTTGCAACAGTAGCCGCAGGCACTTATATTCTTAATCTCGAAAACGAACATACATTCAAAATTATAAAGAAATGAAGAAATCCTTACTTTTAGCAGCTTTGGCAGGCTTGTTGGTATTCGTACCTTCGTCTGCACAGACAGCCTTCACCAAGGCAAAGACTTCTCACAACACTTTCAGCGCTAAGGCGCCACAGAAGGCAGAGGCCCTGACCATGAACAACGTGGTGGCTTCTTACTACACTGGTGCTTCTGACGCTACTGGCAATTTTGAGAACTACTATTTGGTAATTTCAAACTCTGCAAGCACCACATTCGACGGTGCTACAGGTACTATCTACGCCAAGAGCTGTAAGGTAGCTGCCATCGACTTCTATGCTCCTAAGGGCTCTGGCGCTGACCTCCCAGCTGGCACCTACAAGACCGAGGGCGACTTCTACTACGATGGCGACATATCTAACATCACCAACTACAACGCTGCTGGCGAAGAGGAAGGCGGCAGCTATCTCAATGGCGATGTTACCGTAAGCAAGAACACTGATGGTGGCTACACTATCACATTCGCCGATGCTGAGGGCAACACCTACAGCTATAGCGGTACACTCTCATTCATCGACCCAAGTTCAGGCACTACCGTTTACCCACAGATTCCTACCGACATCAACGCTGAGTTCACTGGCGGTATGGCTTTCTATCACGGTAACCTCATGGAGTCGAACACTGGCAACATCTACATCAACCTCTACGACTGTGCTTTCGACCCAGAGACAGGTGGTATGCAGGGCGCTGGCCTCGACTTGGCTATCTGCGCTTACAACCGTCTCTTCGGCGACCCAAAGAAGGCTACCATCATGCCTGGCACATACACCGTGGCTCGCAACTTCAAGAGCGAGACCTACTTCCCTGGTATGGAGATCGACTACAATGGTATGACAGTGCTCATGGGTACATACGTTAAGCGTCTGAAGTCAGTAGCTACTGGCGACTACGACTATGCCTACATCACCGATGGTACTATCACCATCACCGAGGGCGACCAGCCAAACACATTCAACTTTGTTATCGACTGCACCACCGACCGCGGTCACAAGGTAAAGGGTACAGCAAAGAACATCTCGTTCAACATTGTCGATGTGTCTGACGACAAGCAGAAGTCAGTAGAGTCAAACCTCGACAGCGACGTAAACCTTAACCTCAGCTATGTTAAGAAGGCACGCGCTTACTACCTCGGCAAGACCAACAACTGCAACGTGTTTACAATCGATATAGGTTCGCCAAGCGGTAAGGACGGCGAGACTGGCGACATCCTCCGTATGGAGTTCCAGACTGAAGGCAACGTTTCTCAGGTAATCAAGGGCACATACGAGCTTATGGAAGAGAGCCATCTCTACACCAACATGTATGCTCCTTACAGAATGACACGTGGCTACTTCGACAATGTAGGTGGTCGCACAGGTACACGCTACGAGCACTTCGAAGACGGCC
The DNA here is from genome assembly GCA_934215545.1 of uncultured Prevotella sp. Classification (GTDB taxonomy): domain Bacteria; phylum Bacteroidota; class Bacteroidia; order Bacteroidales; family Bacteroidaceae; genus Prevotella. The sequence goes on along the minus strand of CAKQAD010000003.1, from coordinate 62,486 downwards.
GTGTTAACGTGGTCGACAAGTTTGCATTCGTTTACAGCGGTAATGTAGGCGTTGAGCACCTCGAAGATGGCAACTGCAAGTTCAACATCAACCTTGCCGATGGCTATGGCTACCTCATCAGCGGTGTATGGCAGGGTCCGGTAGAGCTCCAGTACGACATGGCTGCTTCTATCTCAGGCGTTACTGACGACAAGCTTGGTGGCATCAACTTCATCGACAACAACACATTCTTCGTTGAAGGCGCTACTGCAAGCGACATCATCAATGTCTACAACGTTAACGGTCAGCTCTGCCTCACATCTGCAGGCAACAAGTTTGTGAATGTAAACAGCCTCGCTAAGGGTGTTTATGTGATCAAGGCTGGCAACATTACCACAACTAAATTCATCAAGAAATAATGAAAAAGATTGTTCTTACAACACTTTGTCTTATGGCCATGGGCTCTGCTTTTGCCCAGACCACAAAGAACATCATGACCGTCGAGGATAAGGACGGCGTGAAGACTGTATATAGAGTTGACAATGTGGAGCGTGTGTCTTTCAGCACAAAGACATTCAACACTCTCAAGAACCAGTGGGAACTCAATGACAAGGCTCAGAATATTGCAAGCGTAACACTGCAGGAAACCGACGATGCCAACGTATTCGCTATCTATGGCGAGGCTAAGGCCGAGACCAAGGAGGTTGGCAATGCAGAGCCTAAAATGGTGCTCACCATGCCTACAATGGAGTTCACCATGCCTAAGGCTCACATGGGCAACACTGTTAGCCTTGCAGAAGAGGGCGTAAAGGTGGCTCTCTACGGCAAGGAGGTAGCTCTGAAGGGAACTCTGAAGATTAAGTTCGACAAGTTCCAGAAGAATGTTATAATCTCTCTTGACGCTATGCTTGGCAACGACGACCTGCGTTGCGAGTACAACAGCGCTTTCACAAAGGTTTACACAGCCACACAGGAGATCACTGTCACTCCAACCAAGGGCGACGCCTACACTGGCAACATCGCTTCTGCCTTCATCGTAAATCCTAAGAATGTGGGCGAGGCTACCAACTTTGCTTTCGGCGATGTAAAGGCTACCAAGCCTGTAGACCTACTCGGCGGCAATTATGCAGCATGGATTAGCGTTTCAGCTTCTAAGCTCTACAATGGCTCTATCGACATGGTGAGCGACGCAAGCAGCTACACTATCCACTTCATCGACTATGCTACACGCACCGTATACACCACTGTCAAGAGCGGCACTATCACCACTGCTAAGGACAGCGAGGGCTACACCTATGTGAAGATCAACGCTACTCTGCCCGACGGCATCGCCTTCAACGTAGAGTATCTTGGCAAGCCTACAGAGGCTGAGTCGCTCGACGAGATCATCCCTAAGGCTGTTGAGGAGAACCAGTACAAGTACTACAATTCCGACGGCGAGATTGCTAAGACAGTGAAGATTGGCACTTCTTACATCAAGGAGGGAAGCACCGTTAAGTTCTATTTCGTTAAGGATGGTGCTACAAGCAAGAGAGACGAGGAGCAGGTTTACATCGAGGTAGAGCCAAGCCTCATCGGTGCTGGCGAATTGTCGCTTCCTGAAATCACTCTCGAAAAGAAATATAGCATCAGATACACCGTTGGTGGCATACAGCTCGACTCACACAAGAAGACCGGTGGCTACGGCAACGAGCCTAACAACGGCACACTGAGCATCACCAAGAACGAGGATGGCAGCTACGATATTTATCTTGAGGTGACCAACAAGTACAAGAACAACTACACCTCTGACGGTGGCGACAACACCAAGATTGTTCTGCACTATGTAGGTACATTCGAGAAGTATTAATTCTTAGTCACTTCTACAATAATAAAGCATCAGGAGCGCTGCACATGGCATAAGCATCAACAGCACCATGGCACCCTACCGCTTCTGATGCTTTTATAAAGAAATCCGATTAAACGGCAGAAGAGAGAATTTATTTTCACTTCCGAGCGTGAGGATTTCATGTAAAGAAATCAGATATTCTGACAACTCTTAAAAACATCACTTAAATGAATAAAAAGACATTTTTGCTGACCCTTGGTCTTGCGGTGATGAGCACTTCAATGTTCGCACAGAAGTTCTCTACCACAACCTTGCTTAAAATGCAGGAGCACACAGCCGCAAAACATGCCAAGTCGGCACAGGCTACAGCACAGACTGTAGATGCTTTCATCACTATCAGCAACGAGGACGCCGTTGAGGCAATGAAGTCGCTGGGCGTAGAGGTGAACGGTCGCTATAGCGACGACCTCGTTACAGCCACTCTGCCTATCAACGCTCTCGAGGCTGTTGCCAAGATCGATGGCGTGGTATATATCCAGGCTGGTAACGAAGCCAATCTGCTGCTCGACGTAGCACGCAAAGAGGCAGGTGCCGACAAGTGCCACGTAGCTACAGCCACCGAGAAGGGTGCCTTCAAGGGCAAGGGCGTTGTAGTGGGTATCGTCGACAATGGTTTCGACTTCGCACACGTTGACTTCAAGGATGCCGAGGGCAACACCCGCATCAAGCGCATCTGGGTGCAGTCGTCAAACGCTGGCAACACTCCAAAGAACTACAACTACGGTACAGAGTATAGCACCATCGAGGAGTATAATGGCGCACGCTACGATATGGCAGGCACCTTCCACGGCTCACACGTGGCTGGTATTGCTGCAGGTAGCGACTACGCTTCTAACTACTATGGTGTAGCTCCTGAGGCCGACCTTGTATTGGTTAGCTTCAAGAACGACAACTCTAAGATTCTCGATGGTATCAAGTATGTGTTCGACTATGCCAAGGAAGTGGGCAAGCCAGCTGTTGTAAACATCAGCTTGGGCTCACACGTAGGTCCTCACGATGGCACATCGGCATTCGACAAGGGCATTGCAAGCATCGTAGGTCCTGGCCGCATCGTTGTGGGTGCTGCCGGCAACGAGGGTACCGACAACCTTCACTGCTCAAAGACCCTCACCGCTACCGACAAGCAGCTCAAGACCTTCGTTGGTTTCCCAAGCAACACCAAGCAGGCTTACTGCAGCATCTGGGGCGACAAGGACAAGAAGATGTCTGTTAGAGTGGCTGTTGTAGACGCTCTCAAGGGCAAGATTTTGGCTAAGACCGATGCTGTTGCCACTGATGGTGTCAACACACTCACACAGGTATTGCCCGACGGCTCTGGCATCGTGGGCCAGGTAGAAATGACCATGAGCATTGATGCCGGCAACCAGCGTCCTAACACATTGCTGAAGCTCCGCGTTTCGCAGGTTGGCGAGAATCGTCTTGCAGCCATCGTTATCGAGGGCGAAGATGGCGAGACCATCAACATGTGGAACTGCGTTACTGGTGGCTACTTCACCAGCGCCAACAAGAGAGGATGGACCAATGGCGACAACAAGTGCACCGTAGGTGAGCTTGGTGGCGAGAGTCCAGACATCATCACCGTAGGTTCATACAACACCAAGGCACAGTACTCTACTATCAGCGGCGACGTCTATGGTGTCGACGAATCTGTTGTAGGTACTCTCGGTAGCCACTCACTCTTCTCGAGCATTGGCCCTACCGCTGATGGTCGTCAGAAACCAGACGTATCGGCTCCTGGCTGTGCACTTATCTCGGCTACCTCACGCTACTATCAGGGCTTCTCTGCACAGAAATGTGCTTACAAGAGCGGCGACTGCTACTACGACGTGAACATCGGTACATCAATGGCTTCTCCATTCGTGGCTGGTTCTGTAGCTTTGTGGCTCGAGGCTAACCCTCAGCTCACTCCCGACATGGTGCGCGACATCCTCGCCAACACCGGTCGCTACGATGGCTACACCGACCGTCCTTCTAAGTGCGACAAGAACACTTGGGGTTACGGTAAGCTCGATGTATATGCTGGCTTGAAGAAGGCTATCCTCTCTACAGGTATCAACGACACCGCTATCACCGAGGGTGAGGCATTCAGCGTTGTATACAACCGCGCTCAGCGCACCGCTACCGTTAGCTTCAACGGCAACAACGCTCAGCTCTCTGTGTATGCTATCGATGGCACACAGGTGCTCAACACCACCGTTAAGGCTTCTGGCGAGAACATCGATCTCGCTTCGCTTGCTGCTGGTGTTTATGTGTTCAAGCTCAACAACGGCAACAAGGTGCAGAGCGTAAAGGTAGCGCTCTAAGCATTAATATATAGCATAGCACCATAATGGTGCATACATAGCTATCAAATATAAAACGCCTGCATGGATTATTTGTTCCATGCAGGCGTTTTTTGTATGCATAAATTTTCCACTTGTACTATGTTATGCTTTCCATTTGGGATATGTTATGCTTTTCCCTTGTGTTGTGTTATGCAATGTTTTCAAGTTGGCCTATACTATGCTTTTGTGCATTGTGTCTTAATAGGTTCCATGTGCACCATTACGAAGGCATCTGTCCCCACCACTTCGCGGATGTTGCGCTCCACAGCTGCTGCTTTGCTGTGTGCCTCGTTGAGTGTGATGTTGCCATCCATGCGCACATGCACATCGACGGCACACTTGCTGCCAATCTTTCGTGTGCGCATGTTGTGTGGGTCGGTTACTCCTGGCACACTCTGTATGGCTTTGCTTATGTCTGCCTCAACACTTTCGGGCAGTGAGTCTTCCACAAGCTCGCCTATGCTTGGGCGCAGCTGGTCGATGGCTGCACGCACTATGAGCACACTCACGAAGAAAGCGGCAATAGGGTCGAGCACAGCCCAGTGTGGTCCTAACGCCAAGGCACCTCCTATGCCTATGGCAGTGCCCACCGACGACAGTGCATCGCTACGATGATGCCATGCGTTTGCTACCACAGCCTGTGAGTGCTGGTGCTCTCCAGCAGTGCGTGTGTAGCGATAGAGCCACTCTTTCACGCCTATTGAAACCAAAGCAGCCAACAGTGCCAAAATGCTTGGCTGCGGCATGGCATCGCCATTAAGACACTGCCATATCTTCTGGCTGCTGTCCCACATGATGCCCAATGCCACAAAGAGCAGCAATATGCCTATCACCGATGTGGCAAGTGTCTCGTATTTACCATGACCATATTCATGGCGTCGGTCTTGTGGTTTGCTCGACATACGCACAAACACTATCACCACGGCATCGGTTACGAGGTCGGATAGTGAGTGCATGCCGTCTGCTACCATTGCTGAGCTCCTGCCCACGATGCCTGCCACGAGCTTCAGCACCGACAGGAGCACGTTGCACACTGCCCCTACTATGGTGACACGATAGATGTAGCGCTCGCGTTGGCGGGCGTCGTTGTTGCTGTTGTCATGGGGTGTGGACACATCTGTCTGTAGTGTGGTCATAATGCTTTACCTCCCTTAAAGTTAATTGAAATCCAATGACCTATTTGGGTTAAAATCATGCTGTATGAAATTAAAAACAACGACCCATTCGTTGCTCACGAATGGGCCGTTGTCGGATTATTCTGATTTCATATCAGCAATAACTGTGAATACCTGTAGCGCATCTTACTCGTACACCCAATAGCCCTTTGCTTGGCTATCGTTGCTATTGGCAGCGTTCTTTGCTGGTGCCGACAGCGGCGACGGATAGCGGTAGTAAGCCACAAGCTGCACGTCGTAGATGAGTGTTGAGAATGGTGCTACTACTGGCGACGACATCTGCACCTCGCCATATCCGAGTGTGTAGGGCACTGTAGCCTTCCAGCGGTCGCCGATGTGCATCTGCTGTAGTACGGTGCTCAAGCCATTGGTTGTAGATGTGCTCTGTGCCACCGATAGTGTAGCGGGCACGGCAGATTCTGGGTCGAGCTCTTCTGTGGCATACGACTGTGCAAACACATAGCCTTGTGGATACGACACCGATGGCAGCAGTCGGGCACGGAAGTTCACCTTCACCGAGTCGGTGTAAAGTGGGCATCCAGAGCCTGTGCCTTCCTTAAGCACCTGCACCACCACAAAATGGTTGTCGCTGGTTGCCACATCGGCATTGAGCGACATTGAGCGCAGCACTTTCCACTCTGTGGAGCCTTGCGCCACCTGCTGGCGTGCCTGTGCAATGGCATTCGAGAAATAGTTTTGGTTGGTGTTTTGCCAATCAGGATATTCCTCTACTACGCCATCGTTCTCACTGCACGACGACAGTCCTGTGCACAGGGCCATCGCCATGGCGAATAAGATAAATATACGGTATCTCTTCATTTATCGTTGATAATGTGATATTCTTACTGAAGTTTCTTGAGGAGGCTGGAGATGCTCACCTTATCCTCGATGATGCTCTGCAGCTGGTCTATGCTCACACGCTCCTGCTCCATGGTGTCGCGGAAGCGCAGTGTCACGGTGTTGTCGGTGAGAGTGTCGTAGTCGACGGTCACGCAGTAAGGTGTTCCCACGGCGTCCTGACGGCGATAGCGCTTGCCGATGGTGTCCTTCTCGTCGTAGTGTGTGTTGAAGTGGAACTTCAGATTGTTCACTATCTCGCGTGCCTTTTCTGGCAGTCCGTCTTTCTTCACGAGTGGCAGCACAGCAAGTTTGGTAGGTGCAAGTGCTGGTGGCAACATGAGCACCACGCGTGTCTCGCCATTCTCGAGCTGCTCCTCACGATAAGAGTGGCACATAACGCTCAGGAACATACGGTCTACGCCGATAGATGTCTCGATGACATACGGAGTGTACGACTCCTTTGTCTGAGGATCGAAGTATTTTATTGAGCGGCCCGAGAACTTCTCGTGCTGTGAAAGGTCGAAGTTGGTGCGGCTGTGCACACCCTCTACCTCCTTGAAGCCGAATGGCATGCGGAACTCGATGTCGGTGGCTGCATTGGCATAGTGTGCCAGCTTCTCGTGGTCGTGGAAGCGATAGTTCTCTGCGCCGAAGCCGAGGTTCTGGTGCCACTTCATACGTATCTGCTTCCAGTCCTGGAAGAAGCCGAGCTCTGTACCAGGCTTTACGAAGAACTGCATCTCCATCTGCTCGAACTCGCGCATACGGAATATGAACTGACGAGCCACGATTTCGTTGCGGAATGCCTTACCTATCTGTGCGATACCGAAAGGAATCTTCATGCGACCGGTCTTCTGCACGTTGAGGTAGTTTACGAAGATGCCCTGTGCTGTTTCCGGACGCAGATACACCTTCATTGAACCGTCGGCAGTAGATCCCATTTCTGTAGAGAACATGAGGTTAAACTGGCGCACGTCGGTCCAGTTCTTTGTGCCGCTGATGGGGTCTACTATTTCCTCATCAATGATTATCTGCTTCAGCTCGGCAAGGTCTGGGCCCTGCATTGCCTTTGTGTAACGCTCGTGCAGTGCGTCGCGCTTCTGCTGATGCTCGAGCACGCGACCGTTGGTGGCGCGGAACTGAGCCTCGTCGAATGAGTCGCCGAAGCGCTTGCGTGCCTTGGCAATCTCCTTCTCTATCTTCTCGTCGTACTTGGCAATCTGATCTTCGATGAGCACATCGGCACGATAGCGTTTCTTAGAGTCGCGGTTGTCAATAAGAGGGTCGTTGAAAGCGTCCACGTGTCCGCTTGCCTTCCAGATAGTAGGGTGCATGAAGATGGCAGAGTCGATGCCCACGATGTTCTCGTGCAGCAACACCATGCTCTTCCACCAGTATTCCTTAATGTTGTTCTTGAGTTCTACACCGTTCTGTCCGTAGTCGTACACTGCGCCCAGGCCGTCATAAATATCGCTGCTTGGGAACACAAATCCGTACTCCTTGCAGTGACTAACGATTTTCTTGAAAACGTCTTCTTGTGCCATTGTAGTATATGTTTTGTTTTAATCTAATATTCAATATTCTGCAAAGTTACGCTTTTTTGACTGATTTCCTTACGTTCTACAAGTTAAATGTTATGAAACATGGGCATGAAACGGGGCTGTCAGCCCACAATTTCCGTTTTTTTTAGTACCTTTGCTATTGACTAATAGCATACTAACAACCCACACGACATTTTTATGGACGACGAGATAAAAGACAGTGAAGAGCTGGATGTGAGAAACGACACCAACGACGACGGCACGCAAGATGCCGAGGTTGCCGAAGCATCCACCACAAAGCACTCCGACTACAAGCCTGTGAACAGATTTGATGCATCTGCCGTACACCATCTTAGCGGCATGTATCAGAACTGGTTTCTTGACTATGCTTCATACGTAATACTTGAGCGTGCAGTGCCGCATATCGAAGACGGATTGAAACCCGTGCAGCGACGCATTCTGCACTCTATGAAGCGTATGGACGACGGCAGATACAATAAAGTGGCCAACATCGTGGGTCACACCATGCAGTTCCACCCGCACGGCGATGCCTCTATCGGCGACGCTCTTGTGCAGATGGGACAGAAGGACTTGCTCGTCGACTGCCAGGGCAACTGGGGCAATATCCTCACTGGCGACCGTGCTGCGGCGCCTCGATACATCGAGGCACGCCTGTCGAAGTTTGCCCTCGATGTGGTGTTCAACCCTAAGACCACGGAGTGGCAGCTGTCTTACGACGGACGCAACAAGGAGCCTATCACGTTGCCTGCCAAATTTCCACTGCTGCTGGCGCAGGGTGCAGAGGGCATCGCTGTGGGCTTGAGCTCCAAGATATTGCCACACAACCTCGTGGAGATATGCGATGCCGCCATACACTATCTGCGTGGCGAGGAGTTCTGCCTGTATCCCGACTTCCCCACAGGCGGATTTATCGATGTGGCAAAATATAACGACGGACAGCGTGGAGGCATGGTGAAGGTGCGCGCAAAGATAGAGAAGCTCGACTCGAAGACTATCGTCATCCGCGAGATACCATTCTCGAAAACCACCACCACGCTTATCGACTCCATACTGCGTGCCATCGACAAGGGCAAGATAAAGGCTAAGAAGGTCGACGACAATACGGCTGCCGAGGTGGAGATTCAGGTGCATCTGGCGCCTGGTGTGTCGTCGGACAAGACGATAGATGCGCTATATGCCTTCTCCGACTGCGAGATAAACATCTCGCCCAACTGCTGCGTGATAGAAGACAACAAGCCGTGCTTCCTCACCGTCAGCGATGTGCTGCGACACTCCACCGACACCACCATGGGACTGCTGCGCAAGGAGCTGCTCATACGCAAGGGCGAGCTCGAAGAGCAGTTGTTCTTCTCGTCGCTGGAACGTATATTCATCGAAGAGAGAATATACAAGGAGCGCAAATTCGAACAGGCAAAGTCGCAAGACGAGGTGGTGGCATTCATCGACACAAAGCTGGAGCCTTTCAAGAACCAGGTGTTCAGAGTGCCTGCCTACAAGAACAGCGCCGACGGCAACCTGGTGCAGGAGATGGTGGAATATACCTTCCACCGCGACATCACACGCGACGACATTCTGCGACTGCTCGAGATAAAGATGCAGCGCATCCTGAAATACAACAAGGATAAGGCCGACGAACTCATTGCACGCATCAAGGCGGAGCTTGCCGACATCGAGCACGACCTGGCGCACATGACCGAGGTAACGATAGAGTGGTTTGAGTTCATAAAGCAGAAGTATGGCAAGGATCATCCACGCCACACGGAGATAAAGAATTTCGACACCATCGAGGCTTCGAAGGTGGTAGAGGCCAACCAGAAGCTCTACATCAACCGTCAGGAGGGATTTATCGGCACCGGACTGAAGAAAGACGAGTTTGTGTGCAACTGCTCCGACATCGACGACATCATCGTGTTCTTCAAGGATGGCAAATACAAAATGGTGCATGTGGCCGACAAGATATTCGTGGGCAAGAACATTCTGCATGTGCAGGTGTTCAAGAAGAACGATAAGCGCACCATATATAATGTGGTGTATCGCGATGGCAAGGCTGGCGCGGCTTACATCAAGCGCTTCTTTGTGCCTACCATGACCACCGGCAAGGAGTATGATCTCACACAGGGCACTCCGGGCACACGCGTGCTCTACTTCACCGCCAACCCCAACGGCGAGGCGGAAGTGATAAAGGTGACACTCGAGGCTAACCCTAAGCTGAAGCGCATCTTCATTGAGAAGGATTTTTCGGACATTGCCATCAAGGGGCGCACAAGCAAGGGCAACCTCGTGACACGAAACCCTATACACCGCATCGGACTGAAAAGTCACGGACACTCTACACTGGGCGGACGCAAGGTGTGGTACGACCCGGATGTAAACCGCCTCAACTACGACGAGCACGGACGCTTGCTGGGCGAGTTCTACGACGAGGATTCTATTCTCGTGGTGCTCGACGATGGCAACTTCTACATCTCTAACTTCGATGCCAACAACCACTATGAGTCGAACATCAAAATCATAGAGAAGTGGAATCCTGACAAGGTGTGGACAGCGGTGCTCTTCGATGCCGACAACGACAACAATCTCTACATCAAGCGTTTCCGCATGGAGGCAATAAAGCGCCTGCAAAACTATATCGGCGACAATGCTCAAAGCCAGCTGGTGCTGCTCACCGACACGCCTTACCCACGCTTCGAGGTAACGATGACGCCTACAGTGGGTGCCGACGGTAGCATCACGCAGCGTGCTCCAATGGAAATCGATGCGGAGGAGTTTATCGGCGTTAAGGGCTTCAAGGCTAAGGGAAAGCGCGTCACTACACTCGATGTGGATGGTGTGAAAGAACTGGAGCCTACACGATTCCCTGAACCGGAGACCGACGACAACGACGATGACAACGAGGAACAGGAAAATCTCGACCCGGATGCCGGCAAGAGCCAGCAGCAGGTGATCGACGAGATGACCGGACAACTAAACCTCTTTAGCGAGAATGAAAATCTATAGAATGTTGGCAACAATGCTCGTGGGGCTTACGACGGTGCTCACTGCCACCGCACAAGCACCTGCAACCGCCTGCAACACAGCACGCCACGATAGCTGCCAGGCTCCACACATCGGCGGCAAGGCATGCCACAATGGTGGTGCCGTGCTGCTGCCTGCCACACGCAAGACCAATGTGCTGCTTGCGGGCGTGGGCTACACGAACATTCTCGACACCTATCTGTCGCCCGAGAAATATCGGGGCATTGATGTGCGCATAATGTCGCACACCCGACGCGAGAAGGACTCATCGCAATGGGTCAACCAGTTTGTGCACGAGGGCAACATTGCATTTGCCGACAACCGCGCCAGCAACGGCAACGAAATGGCGGGGGCTTACGCCTTCCGCTACTCACTGATGCACCGATGGAGCATGCGCCTGTGGCAGCATCCGCTGCATATCATGGCGGGAGGCTCCGTTGCTGCCAACCTGGGGTTTGTCTACAACACGCGCAATAGCAACAATCCTGCCAACGCAAGGGTGAGCATAAACATCGAACCTACAGTGGCTGCCGATTATTACTTGGGCAGGGCGAGCCTATCGGGGGCGTTCAAGCCCATAGGCTCTGCAGAGGCAGGCTTCCCGCTGGTGCTGCACTACGAGGCGTCGGCACCGCTGCTGGGGGTGATGTTCTCGCCTAACTACGGACAGTCGTACTACGAGATATTCACACGCGGCAACTACGACCATAACATTGTGCCTACAACAATTGCAGCCACGCCATCGTTCAGGCAGATGCTTACTCTCGACCTGAACATCGGGCGCACCAAATGGCGCGTGGGATATCTGGGAATTATAGACCAATCGCAGGTGAACAACCTAAAGACTCACGTCTATACGCATGCCTTTATGGTGGGCGTGGTGAAGACATTCAGAACGCTGAAACAATAAAACCTACACACTTAACGCATGATTCGCAAACACCTGCACACATTATTATATATGTTCATAGCTATGTGCTCGCTTTCGAGCTGCATCGACGAGGAGGAATACAACGACGACCCGCGAGGCAACTTCGAGGCGCTATGGCATATTATCGACGAGCACTACTGCTTCTTCGACTATAAACAAGCGCAATATGGACTCGACTGGAATGCTGTGTATGCCAAATACTCGGCTCAGGTAGACAATAGCCTCACCAATGCGCAGCTGTTTGAGGTGCTGGGCAGTATGCTGGGCGAGCTGCGCGACGGGCATGTCAACATGTATTCGTCGTGGGACATGGCACGCAACTGGTCGTGGCACGAAAATTATCCGTCGAACATCAGCGACACGCTCATAACAAAATACTTGGGCACCGACTATCGCATAGCATCGGGCATGCGCTACCGCCGACTCGACGACAATATCGGCTACATACGCCTGCCATCGTTTGCCAACGCCATCGGCGAGGGTAATCTCGACGATGTGCTCTACTATCTGGCTCCATGCAACGCACTAATCATCGACATACGCGACAATGGCGGGGGCATGCTCACCACTGCCGAACAACTGGCGGCACGCTTCACCAATAACGAGGTGATGGTGGGCTATCTGCAACATAAGACGGGGAAGGGACACTCCGACTTCTCTGAGCTGCAGGAGCAGCGCATAAAGCCGTCGAAGGGCATAAGATGGCAAAAGCCCGTGGCGGTGCTCACCAACCGGGCTGTGTATAGTGCTGCCAACGAATTTGTGAAGTATATGCGCTGCTTCAACAATGTGGCCATCGTGGGCGACAATACGGGGGGCGGCGCTGGCATGCCGTTCTCAAGCGAACTGCCCAACGGATGGAGCGTGAGGCTATCGGCATGCCCCATGTACGACCGCAACAAGCAGTCGGTGGAGTTTGGCATGGAGCCCGACCATAGGGTGGCGCTGCAACAGGCCGACCTGCTGAAAGGGCACGACACCATAATAGAATATGCCCGGCAACTGCTCAAAAGACAATAGTTGCCACTGCCCTACCCTGCACCGATGGCACAATCAGCGTATTATTATGTTGCTATCGGTGGCACCCATTGGGCGCATGGGCACTGCATGATAGCACTTGCCGAGCATCTCTGCAAACTCGCGTGTGTCGGAGGCTGATGTGAAGGAGAGGCGAAATCCGCCACGACGCTTCCCATCGGCATCTTTTATCTTGTCTACGCCAAGGTGCAACACCAGCTGGCGTTTCTTGCTTTCTAACGTGGCTTTGAGCATGACGCTGTCCTCACGCCACTCGCCATCGACAGAGTATTTCAGATTTACTTTCAAGGGTTCTTGGGCTTTCACAATACTACGGCTGCGACTCTTGGCAGCCGGCTCAAGGGCATCGGCAAGACGTATCACCCACTCTGCATGCCTGCGGATGTCGTCCTGACCGGTGAGCACCAGCGAGCGAAGCGATTGCTTCTCGAGCGAATGTACAAACACATAGATGGTTTCTGCCGTGCTGTCGGCATACACATCGTTGAGCTCATTATAATAGGATTGATAATACTCGGCTATCTTGTCGGCTGCAACAGCATTGCCTGCCGTAAGCGACAGCAAAACGGACAGCAGCGCTATGCGTAAGGTTGAAATCAGTTTCATTACTCTTTGCTATTGTGGGTTGTTGGGGGTCATCACTGTTCTATTTTTCCGCCATTTTGCGCATGCAAATATATTTTTCATTTAGCCAAATTGTTACAAATGAAATTTGCAAAATAGAAATCCATGCGCAGCTTTAAAGGTGTTTTTGCATCACAAAAACACTAATATGCATGGCATTTTCACTGCTTTTATGCCAAAAACGGCTTCTACAACATGCATTTAAGCCCATATTGCATGTAAAAGTGGGCTGCTTTTCATACAAAAGTGGGCCTGTTTTCATGTAAAAGTGGGCTGCTTTTTAGGTTCTGTGGTTTCTCTTTCTTGCACACTAACGCAGCGCACCACGACAACATGTTGTGGCATAGCGTCTTAACCATTGCACGCTCAAAACTCACGAAAAGTGCACTGCCGATGGCCTTGCTGATTCATATCGCATTCTCAGAGGCTTGAAACGATGCAAATATTGTGTTAAAAAAAAAACCAGTCACCAGGCATCACGCCCAATGACTGGATGAAAAAAACTACTATTCTTTATTATATTACGATCAATAATTATTAGAACGCATAAGCTACAGTAACCATGAAGCCATTGGTGTTGCCACAGCCATCTTCATCGTCTGGCTCCCATGCGCTGGTGAATGAGTACTTATACTTGAGGTCGAAGTTGAAGTTCTTGTACCAAGCACCTACACCAAATGACATACCTGCATCGAATGCATTCCAACCAGCATCCTTGTAGTCGCCGAAGTCGAAATCGTCGTTTTCAGACATTGAACCTGTGAGGTCGTAGCCAAAGAATACACCTACGTGTGGGTCTACGCTGAAACCAGCACCTACAGGAATCTTCCAACCAAAGATTGGCTGAACATTGAGCTGAAGTGTTGAGAATGTATTGTCCTTTGTAGTGTATGTGTCATTATGATAATTATAGCTATCAACGACCTCAAACTTACAGCCACGGTTCTGGATACCAAATTCAAAGCCGAGGTGTGCACCATCTGCGCCATTGAAGAATCTCTGATAGCCAAGCTCTACTTCGTAACCGAATGTAGACTTAGATTCCTTAAACTCCTTGCCAGAGATGCCTACGCTACCAACACCGGCACGAACATACCACTGTGATGTGTGATTCTTAGGAGCACGCTGGATGCTCTCGCTTCTTGAAGATACGATCTGTGCATTTGCAGCAAGAGCAAACAATGCTACAAGTGCCATTGTGAAAAGCTTTTTCATATTATTTTATTATTTTATGTTTGTAATTCTAATATTGTTACTACACGCCTGGTGCAACATTCTTGAAGAGCCTGCCGCAACCATAGGCATTCTGTTACTTGCGCACAGCGTTGGTCTTCTGCACATCAGAGCGGTCGATAGACTGCTTCAGGCGAATCCAATCGTAATCGGTTGGTGCCACCGACTTCCAGTTCTTGAAACTTGCAGGATAGCCCACGAGGGTAACCACATAGCCGTTGCCGGCATCGTTGGTGCGGATGTGGAAGGTACCTGCCACGATAACGTCGCAATTGTGCTTCTGTGACGACATGAACACGGCGTAGCTACGGATGTTGCTGATGTCGCCCTTGAGCTCCTTCTCTGCCTGATCCTTTGTGAGGTTCCAATCGTCTTTTACGCGACCCTTGGCGTTGTCTACAACAAGGTCTACAACAAGTGGCTTAACATAAGCATCGCTGTTGACATCAAGCAGACGTGCCTGAGTGTCTTGAAAACGATATGTCGACTGGGCATTACATGCCATGCTAACCAACATTGCTCCTAACAAAAATAATTTCTTCATGTGTCTGAAATTTTAAAGTTTCTATATGTATTATTCAGTTTTTGTCGATATCACTTGCCCAGGCTTGCGCACTAAGCATTATTTGCATTGCAAAGATAATAAATCTTTTAAATAGTGCAAATACTGGATGATTATTTTATCAAGAAAAAATGTCTTTTTCGGCAATTATCCAAATGTTCAATCTGCCATATCGTGTGATTATTCTGCAATATCCGTGTTTAAAGTGCATTTTAACATTTAGACACCATTTGCCATGTTACACTTAAATTTAACATAAATTAAACCAAATAATTAACATTCGCCAGTCTTAATCGCAATTCGGTCGTTAGAATTAGGATTGTTGATAGTGTTTGCTTGGAGCAGGATGATTAGTAAACAAAAAAGCAAGGATGCCATGGCGATGTGCACCAAAGCATCCTTGCTTTATTTATATTTCTTTTTCAGGGCATAGCCCGAAAGAGAGGTTTAGATTACTTCTGAATCATCTTGCGGCCATTGCTAACCACAATGCCGCGATAAGACTTGTTAACGCGCTGACCGTTTACGTTGTAGAGCACGTCTGACTTGGCGTTAGCCTCAGCATCGACAGTAGCGTTGTTGATGCCTACGTATGTGCCGTCAAAGTCGAACACATAAGTAGTGCCCTTAGAGCCTGAGAGCTCGGCAGTGTTGTTGCCGTCTACCTTAACAGTGGTGAGCTTGTCGTTTACATAGCACTTAGCAGAAGCCAAGTTCTTGTAGAGCACCTTGAATGTCTGACCCTGGTTGTTAACCAATGTCACGCGAGTAGCCTTGTTGTTCTTCCACTCTACGCTTACGGTAATGTCGCCAACAGCCTTCATGCCGTTCATGTGGCCAGCCTTCCATGCTGTAGGAAGTGCAGGGAGAATACGGATGATGCCGTCGTTGCTCTGCATAATCATCTCTGCCATACCTGCGCAAGCACCGAAGTTGCCGTCGATCTGGAATGGAGCGTGTGAGTCGAAGAGGTTGTAGAACACACCTGCGCCACCCTTACTGTGTGCAAGAGCGTTGTTGAGGATAGTGCGAGCGTGGTCGCCATCCTGAGCGCGTGCCCAAAGGTTAATCTTCCAACCCATTGACCAGCCTGTAGCGCCATCGCCACGGAGCTTCATAGAGTTGATAGCAGCCTGGAAGAGCTCTGTGCCTGGCTGAATCTGTGAGTAAGGATAGAGACACATGAGGTGTGACATGTGGCGGTGATCCTTCTCACCTGCAGTATATGTGCTATACTTCCACTCGCGCAAAATCTTATCGCCCTTGTTGATGCGTCCACTTGGCCAGCCTGTAGCCTGAGTATACGACTCAGTAGCAAGACCACGGTCGAGCTTAGCGTAGCGGTCGCGGAGAGTATTGAGGTCGGTAGTGCTAACCTTAGCATCTGAACCGAGAACATTGATAGCAGAGAGTGTGTTGTCGAAGAGCTCCCATACGAGCTGCTGTGCGTGAGCTACACCATTCTGTGAAGATGGTCCGTGCTCTGGCGACCATTCGTTAGGACACTCGTAGGTGCCGTCTGAAGCTTTCTTGAGGCGGTCCATCCAGAACTGTGATGCAGAGAGCATTGCTGGGAACACCTTCTTAAGATATGCGCGGTCGAGAGTGTAGCGATAGTGCTGCCAGAGGTGTGTAGCATACCAAGCGTTGGCGATAACGTAGTTGTTCATGAAGGCGCTCACACCACCAAAGATGTTGTTCTCGGTGAAGCAAGTCCAACCACGGTTCTGACCCTGCTGCTTAGCCCACTGTGCCCACTGTGGATGGTTCTCTGCCATGTTCCAGATGTAGTTGAGGAATGGCAGGTGCATCTCGCTAAGGTTGGTAGGCTCTGCTGGCCAGTAGTTCATCTGCACGTTGATGTTAGAGTGGATGTCGCAGTTCCATGCCACACCGCTGATGTTGTTCCAGATACCCTGCAAGTTGCTTGGCAGGTCGACGCCACGCGAAGAAGCGATTTCGAGATAACGTCCGTAAGCGAAGTAGAGCTGCTCGAGCATGAGTGCATCAGCGCCTCTACCTGAGTTGTAGTTGTCGATAAGACGGTTGGTGGTCATCTCGTTCTTTGTGCCAGCGAGGTCGAAATCACAACGGTTGAAGTACTTCTGATAGTCGGCGAGGTGGTCGGCATAGAGAGTGCTCCACTTCTTGCTTGCAGCTGCATTTACACGCTGCTGGATAGTATTTGCAAGACCTGCTGTGTTAGAAATGTAAGTTGTAGAATAAGCATCGAAGTCGGTGCCACCGCCAAGGATGAGGAGCACCTCATCAGCGCCGCGCACCTCTACACCCTCGTCGGTAGTCTCCATTGTACCACCGGTAGGAACCACCTTGAAGCGTGCGTTGTAGCTTACGAGGTCGAGCTTGCCAGAGAAGTAGCCCTGACCATTCTCATACTTAGTATCGGCAGTAATAGAGCCAGAAGCCATAGTGAAGAGCAGGTTGATCTTGCCCTTTGCATTGGCAGCATAGCGTGCAATCACCACGCGTGCAGGGTTAGAAGCGATGTAGTCGCGAGTGTAGGTTACATTGTTCTTAGAGGTGAACTGTGTGTGACCGGTAGCAGTGGTGAGGTCGAGATAGCGCACATAGCCTGTAGCTGCTGTAAGGCTGGTAGTGCCAAACTCGCCGCTGAGGTCTTTTGCATATACAGAACCGAAGTTCTCGTACTTACCATAGCCCTTACCGCCCTGTGATGAGCGTGCTGGTGTGCCGCTCCAAAGGGTCTTCTCGTTGAACTGAATCTCGTCTCTATAAGCACCACCGAAAAGGCAAGCACCAAACTGGCCGTCGCCGATAGGCAGAGCATACTCCATCCAGTTGCTATAGCCCTGACCGCCGCTGTAGGTTCTTGCAGTGGTAGCAGGCTCGTCATACCAAAGGGTGAGCTTGTGCTCAGGAACGAAACCAATGATACCTGATGTCTTGTAGTCGGCAGCACCGAGCTCGGCAGCTGAAGGAACCACGAACTTAACAACGTTGTTCTCGTCGTTGGTCTTCCACAAGCCAAGGGTATTGCCAGTTGTTGGTGAGCCCCAAAGGTTCACTACGTTTTGGTCGCCAGAAACGTTGTTTACAACAATCTCATAGCCTGCGCCATTGGTGGTGTTGGGAGCTGTCTGAATTTTGAAACCACCGCTTTGTGCTGTTGAGCTTGTGCGCAATGGCCTAGGGTTTGTGCCACCCTCAGTGGTGCTTACCGACTGAGAACTGAGCACGATGTACTCGCCAGATTTGTTGACAAACTGGAAGTTGGTCTTTGTACCAACGAGCTTCCACAGCTGGTCGTCACGATTTTCTGAAGCATACAGACGAATACAGTTGTCTGATGTGCCCTTACTCATCACATAGCCATTACGATTGAATGTTATGAGATAGTAAGTAGGATTGGCGTCGGTTGCCGTGCAGAACACTGGCTCCTTTGGAGCCGATGCACGGTTAGGCGCACTGCTTCGCGCAAACGCACTCTGTACGCCTGCGACGATGCTCACAAGAAGGGTGAGCATAAAGACGGAAAGTCTGTTCATAGATTTAGAATTGATTTATTGATACGTAAATATTTACTATTCTACAGGAAGAATGTCATCCATCAACCAACAGAAAACGACACTGTTGGTGTTTTACTTACCAAAGTAAATGAGAAATATTGGAATAAATAAAGTAGTAAAAATCTTTGAACTTTTGGGGTGATAATTAACATTTTACGAGTTAATGATATTTTAGCGGCAAAAATAACATTTATTTATTACCCCCCCAAGTGATTAACAAACATTAACTTGTTTTTCGATACACCCTCTCATACTCTTGCTGCATGTGGCGAATGGAGAAACGGCTGGCGGCATAGGTGCGTGCCTTCGCCACCAGCTCTTGGCGGGAAATGGTGGGTAGCACGCTGTCAAAAAGATGCATGTAGGCAGCGATGGAATTATCGTTAACCATCAGTGGCCAGTCGGGGGGCAGCGTGTCGGCAAGTCCGGGGGCGCGGTTGGCAACAACGGGCAGTCCGTTCATGCTCGCCTCCATAGACAGCATGCTCAAGCCCTCAAACTCAGAGGGCATGAACAGATAGTCGAAGGATGTCATTACCGACGACAAGCCGAAGATGGGTGCCACCAGACGGGCATTGCGTAGGGGCATGCCCGTGTCGGTGCCGGCAAGGGTTTGCTCCACAAGGGTGCGTAGCGAGCCATCGCCGGCAATAACAAAGTGATAGCGACCGGTGGCATCAATGCGTCTCACCACCTCGCAGAGCACACGCACACCCTTCTGCTCCTCGAGGCGACCGGCAAAGAGAATGTTGATGGCATCATGGGGCAAGCCTTCGTAGGCATGCTGCTCCACCTCTGCCACACCATTGAATATTATAGGCGGATATATGCCGAAGCGTTTTTCATATGCCTGGCACACCGATGGCGAGATGCCTATATTGGCATTGCGCGACAAGAAGAAGCGCTCCACCCATTGTGCCGTGCGCGCAAGTCCGGTCCAAAGGCGTGTGTTGTGTATGGTGCGTACTATGCGCACACGGCGCAACAGCCACGGACAGAGGCGTGCCGCAACAAACAGCGAGAGATCGGGGGTTTCGGTGTGGGTGTGGACGACGTCGGGGCGATAGCGCAGCAACAGATACAACAGGCGCAATGGAAACAGCAGTGCCGCCAAACGCTCCATAACAAAATGCCAATGCACATCGGGCAACAATGAGCGGTGGCAGCGCACGCCATGCCCACGCAGCTCATGCAAGAATTGTGGTGTGTAGGCAGAGTTGCCACGCAATATCTCTACCACATGATATTCCATGTCGTCGGTGCTGGAAGCGGCAATATTAGCTGCCACACGCTCGGCACCGCCAAGGTCGAAATGTGTGATGAGATGAAAAACCCTTGTCATATTAACTGTGTGCTGATTACGATGTTCTGGTTATAAAAGATAGGTTACGATGAGTGTGGCGTTATAAGCCCACAGCCACACTGCCAGTGCTGCCACAAGCAGGCGTGGCGCTGCACCGATGGTGCGGCGCAGCAGATAGCCGGCAGCAATGGGCACGATGAATACCCAGTGGGCTGTCATGATATACACTTCGTTGATGCCAAAGCCAAAGCCTATGTGCATGAGCATGTCGAAGGCAAACCACAGAGCTACAAGTTGGAAGAAGCGTTCACGACGTGCCACCCAAGCTCCTGTCAGCAGCAGCAACACCACAAGAGCCTCAACGATATAGTTCACTGCCGAACGATAGGGCACAAACACGGGGCGCGTCTGCTGCACATCTTCCAGCAGATGGTCTTTGTGCAGCTGTATCGACTCGCCAAAGAGGTTGTCTATCACCGTCTGCAGGCGCGAGGTGCTCACATCGCTCCACTCGAGCAGGGGCACATTCTTTGTAACAGCCGTGCCGTTCTGCTCCTTCACAAAGGCATCGTGCTTCTTTATGCGCTCCATGCGCTGTGGGTCGCTCTTGGCAACAGCGGCTTCGATGCGCTTGATGCGCTGCTCCTGTGGGGCAATGATGCACTTCTGTTGCAACAGATAGATGCCGCCAAGCAGCAGCGTAGGCACTATGAATGCCAGCAATGTAGAGAGGCGGAACACGCGCTTGCCACGCACCATCCATGCCGCCAATGCCACCTTTACACCATTGGTGATGGTGATGCCTGTGGTGAACAGATAGAGCAGCGCCAGCTGGAGCCACGACAGGGGGCGTCCGCTGGTAAGACGGCGCCCTGCCAGCAGCAACGTGAGCAGCAGCAAGGGCAGTGAGAGGGCAAAATGGTCGGGCACCATAGTGGCTATCATGACATGTGCCATGCCATAGAAGAGGGCGGTGAGCAGATAGGCATCGGTGCGGCTTACGCGCACCACATCACGCAGCAGGCGGTGCATAAGCACACAACCCCACACATCGGCAGCCACAAGCACTGCCGCCATGAGAAACACAGCGAAATTGAACTCGGTGGCGGGCATCAGTGCATGGTTGACCCAATATAGGGGCAGCAGCACAGCGATGAACAGGGGGTGGCGCAGCACATTCCAGTGCAAGCGCATGCACGATATGAATATGAGCGAAAAGATGTCGTAGCCCGACATGTTCAGGTGGTTGTAGAACACCGACCAGAAGCCCACATGTGCTCCTCGGGTGAAGGAGGCATAGTTGTGGTAAATCAATAGGCCATTGAGCAGGGCAAACACTATTGTAGCCACCACTGCCAAGGGGCGCTCTTCGCGACGCAGCAGATGCACTGCTATTGTTGGTTTGTTGATGTGCATTGGCATTGATGTTTTTAGAAACTAAAAGTAGAGATAGCCCACAATGAGCGACACATTCCATATCCACAGATACACTGCCGTGAGTGCCAGCACGCCTTTCAGTGCGAGTGCCACACGGCGTGGTGCAGAACGCATGCCGTAGGCTATGGCTATGGGCACCACATATATCCAATGTGCCGACATGATGTACACCTCGTTGATGCCGAAGCCAAGACCTATGTGCAGCAGCATGTCAAGTGCAAAGTAGGACATGGCAAGCCACAAGAAGCGTGAGCGGCGGCCTGCCCATATGCCCCATACAAAGAGAAGGGCTATGAGTGCCTCAACGGCATAGTTGAAGGCGTGGCGATAGTGCACTATCATTGGGCGCGACTTGAGCACATCGCCAAGCACATAGTCTTGATGCAGCTGTATCGACTCGCCAAAGAGGTTTTCGACTATCGACTCTGTGCGCGAAGTGGTGATATCAGTCCAACTGATGAACTCGCCATTAGCTATCGGCTTGCCGTTCTTGTGGCGGCGCACCGTCTTGGTCTTTGGCTTTGCCTTTGCCAGCGAATCGCGGTGCAAAGAGTCGGTGCGGAAGGAGTCGAGCTGCAATGGTGTGAATGCCGCCCTACACACGGAGTCGGCTTTGGCACGCTCCAGTGCCTGCTGCTTCTGCTTGGCAGCCTTGGCAGCCTTTGCCTTTTCGCGTGCCGCCTTGGCAGCTACATCGCGCGGCCACACTATATGGTCGTAGCTAAGGCGTGCCGCTCCCCAGGTGAGTGCCGTGGGCACTATCACTGCCAGCAGCAGATATTTTATGCGGAAAAAGCGACGGCCATTTACGAAGAGTGCTGAGAGGTATATCTTGAGTCCGTTGTTGAGCGAGGTGCCTGCCGTAAGGAAGAAGTAGAGTGCCGTCTGCCATATAGTGAGCTGGCGACGACGCAGCATTAGCTTGCCCGACACATAGAGGGCAAGCAAGAGGAGCATCATGGATATGATGAAGTGGTCGGGCACCATTGCCGACAGCATAACGAAAGCAAAGCCAAAGAAGAAGAGGGTGAGCAGGGTGGCATCGGTGCGGCTCACGCCTACTATCTCGCGGAAGATGCGATAGATGAACATTGCCGAATAGAAGGCGCAGAAGGTCTGTATGGCAGACACTATGAACACGGCGCAATTGATGCCTGTGAGCCACATAAGACCTTGATTCAACAGGTAGGGCACATACATAAAGAATGCCAGCAGCGGATGACGATAGACATTATAGCCTGCCGTCCAATCGCTCACCACGGAATAGGTTATGGGGTCGAAGCCCGACACATGGAAGGTGCCGATGAACAGATGCCAGTAGTGGGCATTGAAGGGGGTGAACACATCGTAATACTTGCACACTACAAGAGCGTCGAGTGCCACGAACACTGCAAGCATGACAATGGCGAGCCAGCGTTCCTCGCGCTTTATGCCAAACAGCGAGGTGAAGATGCGAGCAAAGGTGTTGTTCTTTATATTTCTCATTTATATATGTGTATTGTTATATCATTGTGTGTATTGTTGGCTTATCGTTTCAGAAAGAAGCGCACCAGCACAAAGTTCACTGGCACACACACGCAGAACATAGGTATGGGTGCCCATTGTGCCGACATGCCAAGCCACATGAATAGGTTGAGCGTGAGCATCTGCAACAGATAGTTGACGACATGGCTGAGCAGAAATCCTGCTCCGCGCTTGGCAGATGCCTTTACCCTGAAGGTGAAATGGGTGGATGCCACGAAATTGAACACGAAACTGATGCCATAGCCCACCGACATCGATATCGTGGGCCAGCAGGCTCTAAGCCACGAGGCGGCAATGCTACAGCCTATGCCATAGAGCAGCAGCCAATAGATGGCATATTGAAGCAGTGTGGCTATCACTCCTACAATGCCAAAACGCACTATCTCGCCGAGTTGTTGGCGCCTGTGTTCTGATAGGTTTTCTAATGAGGGCATGTTTATGAAAAGTATTGATAATATGTTGATTGACAACCACAAGGGTGCTTACCTGAATGGTTTATAGTGCGACTCGTCGGCAATGGCGAGCATCTCGCGGTCGCCACGGCTGTCGCCATAAGCCACGATGTGGTAGTGGGCATGGTGTTGCTGCACATCGGGCAGCAGGGCATTGATGCGGTTTACCTTCTCAGCTCCGTAGCAGTTGGGGGTGAGAAACTTGCCCGTAAGGCAGCCATTGGCATCTACCTCCACCTGGGTGCCTATCACCTGTGGCTGCACTGCAGAGCCGCTGGCAAGGGCGGTAAAGAAGGGGCGCACCCAGTTGTCGATACTTGCACTCACCACACACACCTGTTCGCCATCATCAAGCAGTTGGCGCAGCTTGCTTGCTGCAGCAGGGCGCAGCAGGTGGGCGTTGTCGGTTGCAAAGCTCTGACATATGGCATCGAAAAACTGCACGTTCATGCCACGAAAGAACCAACCGAAGAGGCGCTCCTTGGCACGATAGTTGGAATAGAGGTGCAGCTTCATAAGCACGAGCAGCGGGGCATGAAGGGCAAAGCCACAGAACATGCTCCACGAACCGCAGGCATAGCGTATGAAGTGTAGCAGCGTATCGGCATTGGTGATGGTGCCGTCGAAGTCGAACAGATACAGATGTTTTTTCATAACACATAAATCATTAGCAGGAAGGTGAGCAGCCATGCCACTACTACCACCTGCGAGAAGTGGTCGCGAAGGATTATCTTCGTTGGGTCGCCACTCTCCTTATCGACAACGGCTATCTGTATGTAGCGCAGCAGTCCGAGCAACACAAACACAAAGGTGAGGTAAAGATATGGTGTGTTGAAGCGTCCTACCACCTCGGGCGACACGCAATACATGATGTAGCACACCAGGGTTACGGAGGCGGTGATGGTGATGGCCTGATTGATGAATGTGAGGTTGTAGCGCACGGTGTTCTTGCGTGGTGCCTCGCCAGTTTCGTTCATGCGCAGCACATCGTCGCGACGCTTGGCAAACGACATGAAGAGGGTGAGCAGGAAGGTCATTATCACTATCCAATTGCTCAGCACCAGCTCGCAGGCAAAGCCGCCTGCCAGGATGCGCAGCACAAAGCCAAATGCCACAATGCACACATCGAGAATGGCATACTGCTTGAGCTTGGAACAGTAGGAGAGATTGAGCACATAATAGAACACCACCACCGCAATGACCTGACTCTTCACCTGCACGGGCAACAGCAGCAGGGTGGCGATGCCAAGCACGAAGGTGAGCGCCATAAGGATATAGCCCATGCGTATGCTCACATCGCCAGAGGCAATAGGACGGCGGCATTTCACTGGATGACGACGGTCGGCATCGACATCGACAATGTCGTTGTAGCAATAGATGGAGGATGCCACAAAGCTGAAGCCGAAGAAGGTGAGTACGGCAAGCCACACCGACTCGAGCAAGAAGAGTTCGCCACCAAAGAACATTGGTATGAACACAAAAAAGTTCTTTATCCACTGTTTTGGGCGCGTAAGGCGTAATATATTCTTTATCATATCTTTAACAATTTGGTGTTGACGAATGTTAGCAAGCGTTGCAGAAGCCATGCCATTGGCAGGGTTATTGCCACGGTTACGGCGAAGGTGCCCCAATAGCCCAGTCCGTGGGGCTGCACATATACAAGCACAAAGTGAATGTGTATGAGATAGGCTTCGAGGCTTAGGGCTCCGACAAAGCGAAAGGCGGTGTTGAGCCAGCTGGGGGTGCGGCGGAAGATGCGGTTGAGCACCAGCACGCTGCACAGGGTGAATGGGATGTAGAGCATACGCTCCACAAAGAGAGGAAACTGCCCATGGCGCACTTGCTCCAAATACAGGCAGGTGCCGAAGGTGAGCAGGAAGGTGGCAAGCAACAGCCACACGCCACTGCTATCTATACGTTGGCGTGTGAGCACCTGTTCGCCCATATTTATGCCTATGAAGAATATGGGCACACGGCTCCAGAATATCTCCAGGTGACCCACAGCCTGATGAAGGGGCAACACCCATTGCACCATGACGCACCACACCACCATGAGCACGGGCAACCAGCGGTAGATGGGGTGCCGGGAAATGAGGCGCATATACCAGGGTGCCAGCATGTAGAGCACCATTATTGCCGGCACATACCAAAAGGTGAGCTCGTCGTGAAGCCAGAAATCCCAGTTGATAGTGATGTCGCCGATAAGGTCGACAAGACTGGTGGAATAGCGACGGGCTCCAAGATAGTCGGGCAGATAGAATGCCGTGGCACACACAAGCCATGTGGGCAGTATGCGCAACAGGCGACGACGGTAGAACCGAAGCACATCGGGGGTTTTATGCCAAGAGAACCACAACCCTACACCACTCAAAAACAGAAATATGTCGACACCCACATTGCCGCAACGCCGCAACCCATAGAAGGGGTCGCCACGGTCGAGGGCCACATGAAAGAGTATGACGAAGAGCATGGCGGCTCCCATCTGCTCTGCACGGTAGCGCGAGATATTGCCAAGTTCGATATCGGGTATTTTCATCTTTGGGTTTTGAATTGTTGCCTATGGTTGTTTATAGTTGGCTGTTATAGCCTGGCGCATGCCCAGCCCTACTTCACCTTACGACTGGGGAAGGTGTGATAGAACCATGCCAGGGCAATGCTGCTAATGACATATAGAAGCAGACCTGTGTAGACATCGCCATGACGCGAGATGGGTATGAACACTTTGCGAGTGATGGGATGCAGCACGAAGAGGGCTGCTGATATTGTTCCCATCCATGCCAGACCTTTAAGGAGTATGGAGGGCATGAACTTCACCACTCCTACAGCGGCTACACACACGAAGAGTGGCACCCACAGCCACAATTGGAAGTTGCAACTCCAGAAGAATATCAACGCCACACTCAGCATCGTGAGCACGGCGAGGAAACCCTTGCCAATGTCGCGTCCGTGACGGGCGTACAGCAGACCGGCACAGAAGGGCAGCATGCCACCCATGAAGTTATAGCGCACACGGTTGAGGGCATCGCCTTCGGGACTGCACACTGCCTGTGCCACCCAGCACAACAGCACCAGCGCCACTGCTACCTTGCTGCTACGACGCCATAGCAGCAGACGATAGACGATATATAGCTGCATCATCAGTCCGAAGAACCAATAGGGGCCAGGCCATATCACATGGTCGGGATCGGGGAGCATGTTGTTGAACATGAACATCTGACCGATAATGTCGAGCACATGATAGTGGTGTGGACCGGGGGTTATGGCATCGACCATGGTGAACACCACAAATCCGGTGATCATCATCTTGAAGAGCTTCAGATAGTGATGGCCCACGAATGTGCCTACTGACGTCTGGCGGGGCGACAACTGGCGGTCGTTGCTTTCATATTTCATAACCAGGCCATAGGCACTGAGGAAGAGAAACACGGGCACTCCATAATGCCCGAAGAACGACAGCAGATGGATGGGCAGGTTCATATCGGGCGAGGCAAGGGCCTGCAGCAGCTGCGAGCTCTTGCTCATGGTGAATGTATATTCGTTTTCCTTCACTGCAAAACCGAGCCAATGGCAGTAGTTGTGCAGGAAGATGCCTATGATGGCGAGCCCGCGAAGGGCAGAACATTCGTTGCGTGTGAGCATTGTTCAGATGGTTTGTTAATGATTGATGATTGGTGGGCAACCGACGGCGGAGCTTATAGCTTGTCGTAGTCGGCTGTATTCTTTAGTATTCTGGGGCGGCTCTCATTATAGTCGGGCGACAGCAGGTTGAGCGTGTCGCGATAGTATGGACAGCTGATGCCTCCAAGGTATAGCAACATGTGCGGCAAGGCATCGGTCATAAACCGGCGGTTGCGGGCTGACATGACCTGACGGAATATCTCCGGACGACGCTTGATGTATTTGCGCGAGCACCATATCCACATGGGGATGTCGAATTCGGCATGCGCCAAACGGGCATCGATACGGGCGGAGTGCATGCGGCAGAAAAAGTGCATGTCGCCTTCGTAGCACTCCTCGCCATGGTCGGGCACATAGATAACGATGGCATCGTCGTTAGAGAATTTATTCACTATCTCCGTAACCACTGAGTCGTTGTAGAGCACGGCATTGTCGTAGTCGGCAAGGATGTTGCGCTCACGGGCATTGAGGTGTGGCTTCAGCTCACGATAGTCGTCGCCATGAAAGCGTTTGCGGTCTTTCGGTGAGCGTTGGCGATATGCCACATGCTGTCCAAGAAGGTGGAATATGATGAGGTTGTTGTCGGTGTTCTGTGCCTGAAGTTGCTCATAGTCGGCGAGCAGTGCCTCGTCGAACTCATGCAACTGGGTGTTGCGGGTGTCGAATTGTGCGGCAGAGAGCTTGGGGTTGTTGAGGAAAAAGCCACCGCTGAAATCGTAGACCGCCTCTTTGGCCTTGGGCAGGAACTGATTGGTGAGGAAGGTGACGTGATAGCCTGCCTTGCGGAACACTGCCGGGAAGAGTGGATAGTCGCACCACTCGCCTTTGTCGCCCACGGTATAGAGCGAGAAGATGTGCTTGAAGACAAAGCTTGTGAGATTCCACGGCGACACCACATCGGTGTATTTTATCAGTCGGCCCTGACGCTCAAGGCGTGTCTGGCGTGGTGTGGTGGGCATTACATAACCATATTGCGAAGAGTGGTGACGGTTGTAGCTCTCACCGATGATGAGCACTATGGTAGGACTACGGAACGAGCAGGAGTCGACACGCACCTTATCGACAGATGCCACAAGGCGGTCTACCTGCTTTGCCGTGAGGGTGTTGGCATAAAGACTGAATGCCAGACGATAGATGGGTTGATAGAGCACGGCATGGTCTTTCTCGGTAAGGGTGTGTTCTACATCGCCAATGGTGCTACCCGACATCAGCTTGAAGGTTGCTGCCTTGTTGTGAGCACTCGTAAGCACCGATGCCACAAGGAGCAGAAGCACTGCCAGCGCTGTAATAGGGCGTACGCGGCGTAGCATGTAGGCTATTCGAACACATAACGAATGAAACAGACGGCACCAGTTGCGGGGCACGAAGTGTGGAAACCTAAGGCGCAGGGTGCGCAATATATGTAGAGCAAGCACCAATAGCACCCACCCCACCCTGCTCAGAAGCACATCGGGCGACACGCAGGAGCGCAAAAACTCGCTTGCCTCACGGGTGTCGGTCTCGCCAACAAGGAGGAGCATGGTGGGCGTCAGCGTCGACTGGAACTTCACAAAGCAGTAGACGTCGATAATGGCAGTGAGATAAAGCACTGTGTATATCAGCGCACGCACCCAGATGCGTATCTTGCGCGGCAATACGGCAAGAACCACTGCGAGAAAATAAACATCGAGAAAGAGTTCGAGATATAGGTTGTCGTAAAGATGTGCACCGCGAGCATTGGGCAAAGTGGCCCATGCCGTGACACATCCCAACACATAAATAAACACAAAAAAGGGTGCATTGACGCTTATGGGGCGTAACACGAGCGACAAGAAGCGCTTTATTGCCTGTTTGTATATCATAAATGACAATTATTGGTATAATGCGCAAATTTACACATCTTTTTCCACATTACGAGCGTAAGAGTTCAAAAGATTATACTTCAACAGCAATCGATGTTGCATTATTAAGCCCAAATCGGTCATTTGATTTGGGGCAAATTCTCACTGTAAGTTCACAGAAGAATGCGATGCAGTTGCATAAACTAACAAGTTCACAACTCCAAATACCTGACAAACACTAAAAAAGGTGCATCCTGCCGCACGGCAGAATGCACCCATATAATTATGAAATTCTATTTACTTATGAAAAGCTAAATCAATTAGTCAGCAATTTTCACAGTAGCACGGCGGTTGTAAGAAACTGGTGAGAGATCCTTTACACCACCCTTACCCTCTGTTGTGATAAGGTCGCGGCTAACACCCATCTTAACGAGCTCGTTAGCAACTGTCTCAGCACGACGCTCAGAGAGCTTCTGGTTGTATTCAGCAGAACCAGTAGCGCTGTCGGCATAACCTGTAACAACGAGGTTTGTGTTGTTCTCCTTAGCGAAGTCAGCAAGGTTCTGGATGTTTACGAGGTCCTTTCTTGAAGCAACAGTAGCCTTGTTGATGTTGAAGAACACTGACATTGGAGTGTTGCTGTAGTTCTTAACGATAGCAGCTGGAGCTTCTTCCTTCTTCTCAGCGAGGAGGTTCTTCAGACGTGCGTTCTCAGCGTTAGCATCGTTGAGCTGTGCGTTGAGGGCATCGATCTGTGTCTGTGAGAG
The DNA here is from genome assembly GCA_934215545.1 of uncultured Prevotella sp. GTDB lineage: Bacteria > Bacteroidota > Bacteroidia > Bacteroidales > Bacteroidaceae > Prevotella. The sequence goes on along the minus strand of CAKQAD010000003.1, from coordinate 32,786 downwards.
AGCCTTGATAGCGTCTACGTCTGGAGTCTTCTCCCATGTAGACTTGCCAAGGTTGAATGTAAGACCAAGTTCTGCATAGAAGCGGTTGTCCTTGCCCTCCCAGAGGCTCTGACCACCTCTACGACCCTGAGACTCAACACCATCGAAGTCTGGCTCTGCGTATGTCCAGCCAAGCTCGAAGTTGATACCTACGTGCTTGTTTACGCGGAATGTATTGAGGACACCTGCAGCGAGGTTCATAGAATAGTTGTGTGAGCAGCACTGACGGTTGATACCAGCACCAACGAAAGGAACGAAGTTCCAAACGCGTGTAGGATTGTAACCGTAGATCATGTTGCTGAGGTTGAAGAGAACATTCTCATTGAGAGTCCAAGTGTGGTTAGAGTGCTTGTCGGCATCTACTACAGAACGACCCCAAACGCCCATGAACTTAGTACGAAGACCAAGACCTGGTGTAAACCACTTACCTACTGCTACAGAGAAACCTGGATTAGAACGGAAGCTCTTGAAAGGGCTGCGAGCAAGACCCTGTCCGTGCTCCTCGTTAGAATAGAATGCATTCCAATCTGCGCCTACCTGGATGAACCAGTTGCTCCAGAATGAATTAGTTGCAACGCTGTACTTCAGTACAGGATCTGCTGTTGTCTCCTGAGCCATAGAGCTCATTGACAAGCCGCACATTGCCAAAGCAATTAATAACTTTTTCATAACCTTTATTATTTAATAATCTAAAATTTTATCAATATGTCTGAGCCTAACACTCATACTATGGCGCAAAGTTAATAATAAAAAACAAATTGCAACAATTTTAAGATAAAAATATCTGCTTAAAACAACAAAAAAAGAGTATTTTCTTGTATTTTCTGCATTTTTAACTCAACTATTACTGTTTTCTATTAATAAATGCAACCTCACAGTTGTTTTATGAGCTATTACACAACTATTTACGAAACATGTTACAAACAATTGTGTATTGGCTACATGGATTAAGGACATCTTAACTGTCGACGCCAAGCAGATGTATCAGCCAAGCAGATGGTCTATCTCTGTCTGCTTCAGTATGGCGAGTATCTTGCAGCCATCGGGGGTGTAGTTGGCGTTGGAACATGCAAAGAGATCGTTGGTGATGCTTTCCATCTCATCGTTGCTGAGCACCTGCCCATAGTCGACAGCAGCACTGCGCGCCAGCGTAAGTGCCATGGAGCGATTTATCTCGTCGATGGCAGAGACCGACTTTTCGCGTGCGGACGACACGAGATCTTGCACAAGGTTGACATAGTTAAGACCATCGAGCCCCGCAGGCACTGCATTGATGGCGTATGATGTGGCACCAAGGGCTGTGAGCTCAAAGCCTGCATTAGCAAACTCTGGCATGATGTTCTGCAATAACACATTGTCCGACTGCGATAAGTGAACGGTGTCGGGGAAGAGGAGTTTCTGACTGGGCATGTTGCGTTGCCCTATCTGGTCGATGTAGCGCTCATAGAGTATGCGAATGTGAGCACGACGCTGGTCGATAATCATAAGGCCTGACTTTACTGCAGTCATAATGTAGCGACCCTTATACTGATAGTGAACGGGCGATTTATCGGCTATGGGGCTTTCCAATGAGTCGACGGCAAACTGCGACGAGGACACTATACCACTGCTGAAGGCTGATGAGGGCGTGGCGTCTGACGGCTCTTGCGGCATTGTGAAACCTTGCGACTTTACCACTGTTGGGTCGTCGGGGGTGTCAAAGAGTGTCTGTGGAGATGGCTTACGCCCAGTACCTAATCCTTCATACAAACTCTCCCACCCCGATGGCACATTCTGATGATGCGATTGAGGCTCATTGAAGGGATTGTAGGCGGGGTTATACTGTAGCTTGGGAGCCTTGACATTACTACTATCCTCGGTGAGCGATGGTATCTCTGGCTGTCCCTCTGTGTCGAAATCAATAGCAGTGACATCGTTGAACATACCCACAGCGTCTTTAACCGCTGCAGCGAGTATCTGCCAAATGGCAGATTCGTTCTCGAATTTTATCTCGGTCTTGGTGGGATGTATGTTCACATCAATGTCTTCAGGACGCACTGTGAAATATATGAAGTAGGGCACCTGCTCGCCCTCGGGCACCATACGCTCGTAGGCTGTCATCACTGCCTTGTTGAAATAAGGGTGCTTCATATAGCGTCCGTTAACAAAGAAATATTGACGTACGCCTTTCTTGCGCGCTGCTTCGGGTTTGCCAACAAAGCCGGTGATGCGACACATGGTGGTGTCGATGTCTATAGGCAGCAGATATTGGTTTATCTTCTTACCAAACACATCAACAATGCGTTGACGCAAGCCACAGGCTTTGAGGTTGTAGAGTTCTGTCTGATTATTGTGTAGGGTGAACGCCACATCGGGATTGACAAGGGCTATACGCTCAAAGGCGGTGACGATATTGTTGAGCTCGGTGGCATTCGACTTCAAGAATTTGCGTCGCACGGGCACGTTGTAAAACAAATTCTCAACGAGGAAATTGGTGCCTATGGCGCAGGAGCACGGCTCTTGCGAAGCAAAACGCGACCCAGCGATGCTTACCGCTGTTCCGATATCGTCGGCAGCGGTGCGCGTCTTCAACTGCACCTGTGCCACAGCAGCAATAGACGCCAATGCCTCACCACGAAATCCCATGGTGTGCAGATTGAAAAGGTCGACTGCTTGGCGTATCTTCGATGTGGCATGACGCTCAAACGAAAGACGGGCATCGGTTTCGGACATTCCCTTGCCGTTGTCGACTACCTGTATCGACGTGCGTCCGGAGTCGACACACACTACATTAATTATAGTGGCGCCGGCATCGATGGAGTTTTCTACCAGCTCCTTTATCACGCTGGCTGGGCGCTGTATCACCTCGCCGGCGGCTATCTGATTGGCAACTGAGTCTGGAAGTAGTTGTATTATGTCACTCATCGCTTATGGATTGTTTTTTCATTGTTAAACCCAACAAGGGTTTCTTGCCCTAAGGGGTGGAATAATAGAAGAGCACAAGGACGGCAAGGAGAAGCAAGAGAAGCGCCATGACGCTCACACATCTTACTATAACTGAGCCGAAAACGCTCTTATGGGCATGACGCATGTGGACATCGGCACCCGATGATGCGCCACGCAGGGAGTCGGCAGCCACCTGCTCAGCACTGTCGCCTTGACGAAGGCGCTGCAATATATCGGCCTGCTCGCTGGAAAAGCGAAACGTATGCCTGAAGCCGCGTGGGCGGCGATTGCCAAAATATGCCATAACGTTGCTTTTAGGGGTTGACAGCGGATGGTGCGGCACTGCTACCAAAGGTTTGTAATGGGGCTTCGCGACGCTTCACCACTTTGAGCTCGGTGCCTGCGCTCTTGCCGCGCCATTCGAAGATATCGTTCTTGTCGGTGGGACGCAGGTCGTCGAACCAAGCAAACTCTGGCAGGTGATATTTGTCGGGCGGTATCTGTGTGATGGGATACATCACACCTACCGATTTCGATGCCCATATCTTCTCGAGCTGTCGTTGTGGCGATACGAACATGCGTAGGGTATCGGTTTCAAGATAATTGAGCTCGGTGAGCACTGAGTCGTTGCCATCGGCATTATAATAGAGCGACTTTACATTGCCTATGGCATCGGTGCGGCGCATATTGCCATCGATGAAGAAGGCAGTGAACTGCCGTGCAGACACTTGGTTGAAGTGGCGTAGACTATCGGCACGTTCTACGCTGAGTGCCTGACCGATTACTTCGGCGTGACGAATGGTGGAATCGTTGAAATACACTTTTATCACCTCGCCAAGTATCTGTCGGTTGCCGTTCCATGCTATCGGGTCGCGATACATCGTCATGCAGGAGTCTTGAGAATTGAACACGAGCGAGTCGCAGATGGATTGCATGTCAACACGATATGCCTTGACATGGTTGAAGGCATGCACTTTGCGATATACGGAGTCGGTGTTGATATGGAAAGTGTAAATCTTCATTGAGTCGGAATGCATCCACAAAGTGTCGTTCTGCGAGTAGTCGATCATCAACGCACGTTTGGTGGCATATCCATAACCCGTCTTATCATTGTAGAAAAGGCGGTTGGCATGCAACTCGTTCTTGTTGATACTGTCGACATAAACCACATTGCCATAGCCGTTGTTGTCGCCAGTGGCATTGTCGTGATAGAGCGAGTCGCCGGTAATGGTCTTCGACTTGTCGATGATGGTGGAGCGCCCGAACAATTGCGACTGGTCGGTGTGTGAATTGGTATAGGCATCGGTGGTGTGTATGATGGTGCCCTTCGACACTATCACCGATGGACCAGTAACGTGTGCCACCGATGTGCGGGTGTTGTAGTGCAGCGTATCGGTGGTAACCACATTGCTGCCGCTGTGCATCTTCACATTATAATAGAACACGGCGTCGCGCGTTGCCGGACTGTATTGTCCCCAATCTGCCACCAGACGGTCGTCGCCATCATAGAGTTTGCCTCCACCGAAGAAGTAGGCATAGTCGTAGATGCGGTCGTAGTTGAGCGAATCGGTGTTGAGGGTCTGGGTGCGATGCTTAAGCCACACATTGTTGCGGGCATGCATAATCTGGTCGAAACCCATATAGTCGGCATAGTTGGCAGTGAGCGACAGGGTGTCGCCTTGAGTGTAGCGTACATGACCGAAGGCCTCTACATTATTTGCCTCTTGATAGAAATAGGCGCTGTCGCACCACAACTGCGAACCAAGATGCGTAAAATGCACCTTGCCACGCAACTTCTGTGCTCCAATACGGTCGCTATAATCGCCATAGAGCAGTTCGTCGGCATGCACCAGATACACTCTCTCGTCGGTGTTTTGCTTTTTCTTCTTAGTCCGAGGAGCCGTCATGGCCCACATCAGACAAAATCCAAAAAGGCACAGAGCCACTACGAGAGTGATTCTGTGCCAGTTATTAGTGATTTTGGTCGTTTTATTCATTATAAAAAGGGATAAGTGTATATCTCCTGACGGTGGAGAGACGTACTTACTTCACCCATCCGTCGTATTCAAAATTACACGTCTTGCAGCGATCGTTCATGCGCACATAAGTGGTCTTTATCTTCTTCACCACCCAGTCGTGCAGGAATTTCTCACGTTCCTTGGCAAGCACCACGTTCTTCATAACCTGATAGTCCTCGGTTATTGTTGCACGATGGGCAGGCGTACGGCTCTTAAGCTTCACTATTGCCACCACTGTCTTGCCATTAGAACCTATCATACGGAAGGCATTCGACATGTCACCCACTTCCATTGTCTCTATTTTGCGAGCCACCTCGGTGGGCAGGTCTTTCATCTGGAATTTAGATGTGCGACCGCCATCGCTGTTGTTCGACATGAGTCCGTGGTTGTTGCGTGTGTCTTTGTCGTCGGAAACGTATGTGGCAGCTGTCTCGAAATCCATCTTTCCGCTACGGATGTCGGCACCAATAGAGTCGAGGCGTATACGCATTGAGTCGACAGCTTCGTTAGACACTCTCGGAATGCGGAGTATGTGGCGCAGTTTTATCTTGTCGCCACGCTTGTCTATGAGCTGGATGATGTGGAAGCCATACTCCGACTCCACAATCTTTGAAATTTTCTTTGGATCGGTGAGGTTGAATGCCACTGCCGCAAAAGCGGGGTCGAGCATACCGCGTCCTACATAATCCATCTCGCCGCCTTGGCGTGCCGAACCAGGGTCTTCTGAATAGAGACGTGCAAGAGTGGCAAACGATGTCTCGCCATTGGTGACGCGTTCTGTGTATTCACGAAGGTCGTTCTTTACACGGTTAATTTCGTCGATGGCTATCTTTGGCTGCTTGGTAATAATCTCTACCTCTACCTCTGTGGGCACAAAGGGGATGCTATCCTCTGGCATGTCGCGGAAGTATTTGCGCACATCTGCTGGTGTCACCTTGATATCGCTGACAAGCTTCTCCTTCATCTGCTGAATAAGCTGGTTGTTGCGGAAGTCGTCGCGTAGCTGCTGACGCATCTGTGCTATAGTCATCTTCTTATATTCCTCAAGCTTCTCCTTTGAACCTGCTCGCTGAATCCACTGGTTGATCTGCATCTCGATGTTCTGTGCTATCTCTGACTCAGATACTTTTATGGAGTCGATCTCTGCTTGATGCAGGAACAACTTCTGCACTGCTATCTGCTCGGGTATGACGCAGTCGGGGTCGCCCTTCCACTGCATTCCCTCTGCCTCTGCCTGCAGGCGCATCATCTCCACATCTGACTTGAGTATCGGCTCATCGCCTACCACCCACATCACTTCGTCGACAATGCTGTGTGCCGGCATTTCTTGCTCTGCATCCACTACGGGCCGGCTTTCGCTTTCTTCGGGCAGTGCCACGGCATCGTCATCATGTGCCACCACTGTGGTGTCTTGCTGCACAGCAAGGCTTGCCCCACTGCGATTGGCATTTGCACCTATACCCACAAAAAGCATTGCCGCAAAGAGCATGGGGTATATCAATTTATTGTTTCTTCTCATTCAATAATATATATAATGTGTATATCAGTGCTTGTTGACTGTGTCAAGTGCTTCTTGATTCAACACCACCTTATAACGTTTGCGCAATGATGCAATCCACTGCTTCTCAAGTGCCTCCTGATAATCTGCCACCACAAGGTCGCGCACATCACGATAGTTCTCTGGTGCCTTTAGCATCTTACCATAGGTCGACACAAACGGATAGTCGGGAATGTCTACTACTGTGGTGTCTACATGGAACTCCATTTTGTCGATAGTGGCATTGTCGCCTTTCTTGAACATGCCTTTCACCACGCGAATGCGTATTGTGCTGTCGTTAAACTGCTTACGGAGCGAGTCTGCCCACTGTTCAAATGGTATTTTCTTAAGCGACTCCTTCACAGCCTTTATGTCTGCCTCGTCCTTGGTGTTGAGCGTAATGCCCTTGAAACGAGGTTCTGTCCAACGATATTTCTTGCGGTTTTTCTTAAAATATGCTTCCAACGACTTCTCGTCTACAGACGCCTTGTTCCACACATTGCGGTTAGAGATTTCGTAGAGCAGCAAGCCGTCGTGATACTCCTGTATGAGATAGCGCAACGATGGGTCGGCGGCGGTCATCTCTGCAGTGCGGCGGTCGATAACCTCATCAGGTGTGATGGCTGGCGACTGTGCCTTGGCGATAGAATCGATGCGATCGTCGATCATCTTATTGCGCAATCCGCGAGCATCAATAAAGCGCTTGATGTCGGCGCGTACAGAGTCGTAAGGGAAGAAACCCTGCTGATCGATGAGCTTAGCAATGTGATAACCGAATGGAGAAAGGAATGGTTTGCTTGTCTCGCCTTTCTTCAGAGCAAGCACCACTTTTTCAAAGTCGGGCACTGTCTGACCTTTCTGTATCCAAGAAAGGTCGCCACCACGACGGGCAGAGCCCTTATCGTCGGAGCAACGGCGCGCCAAATCTTCGAATTCTGCACCTTTTTGAAGTGCTGTATATATTGAGTCGGCACGCAGACGTGCTGAGTCTTGCGCTGCCGCTGTTGCATTCTGATTAAGATGCACAAGGATGTGCTTCACATGGAAGAGTCCACCATTGCCATCGATACGAGTCTTTGTCTCGTTGTAGATTTTGCGTGCTTCGTTCTCGATGTCATCGTCGTTGATAAACGATGGACACACCTGCTGGTTGCGATAACCGATGAACTCGTCACGGAAAGCCTTTGTTGTGTCTATTCCAGCCTCTTCGGCTGCTGCCACCTTGAGTTTGTAGTTAACAAAAAGATCCACATAGTCGGATACGCTCTTCTTGTCGACAACAGTCTCGGAATTGTTCTTATTGTACGAATACTCGAATTCCGAACGTGGTACGGCCTTGCCATTAATGATCATCACCGTAGGGTCGTTAACGGTCTGTGCAGACACACCGCTTGCTATGATAAGCATGGCGGCCAACAATGATTTAGCTTTCATCTTTATTTGCGTGTTATATGTATTTATATTAAAATTGTTCAAGCAATGGTTGCGACACTATTGCCGCAACCATTGCTTTTAATGGCATGCAGGGTAATTGCCTTGTCATGCTTCGTATATAAACCTTTCGGGTTGTTCAAATATATTATGCGTGCTATACGTGCCACATATTATTGTGGGCGCGAATAGTTAGGAGCCTCGCTGGTGATGGAAATGTCGTGTGGATGACTTTCGAGCACACCTGCATTTGTGATGCGTGTGAACTTGGCATTGTGCAAAGCCTCGATAGTGTTGGCTCCGCAATAGCCCATACCTGAACGCAGACCGCCCACGAGCTGATATATAACCTCTTGAACAGTGCCTTTGTAAGGTACTCTACCGGCAATACCCTCTGGCACAAGTTTCTTGACATCCTTTGTACCTGCTTGGAAATAGCGGTCCTTAGAACCATTCTCCATAGCCTCGAGAGAACCCATACCACGATAGCTCTTGAACTTACGTCCATTGAAGATGATAGTGTCGCCAGGACTTTCCTCGGTGCCTGCTACGAGCGAACCAATCATCACACTGCTACCACCAGCGGCAATAGCCTTAACGATATCACCAGAATAACGCAAGCCACCATCAGCAATCAATGGCACTCCTGTGCCCTGAAGAGCAGAATAAACATCATATACGGCGCTCAACTGTGGCACACCGACACCAGCTACGACACGTGTGGTGCAGATAGAACCAGGACCGATGCCCACCTTAACGGCGTCGGCACCATTGTCGACAAGCATTTTTGCGGCAGCTCCTGTTGCCACATTGCCCACTACGATATCTACATTTGGGAATGAAGCCTTTGCCTCGCAAAGCTTCTCTATTACATATTTAGAATGTCCGTGAGCTGTGTCGATGACAATAGCATCGGCTCCTGCCTCAACAAGAGCGTTCATTCTGTCGAGAGTATCTACTGTAACGCCAACACCAGCAGCCACACGCAAGCGTCCCTTGTCGTCCTTGCATGCCATTGGTTTGTCCTTGGCTTTTGTAATATCCTTGTAGGTGATAAGACCTACGAGGTGGTTTTCGCTGTCAACCACTGGCAGCTTCTCGATTTTGTTCGACTGTAGGATGTCGGCAGCGGCTGCCAAATCGGTTTTAATGTGAGTGGTGACAAGATTCTCATGTGTCATCACGTCGTCGATGAGTTTGTCGAGATGACGCTCGAAACGAAGGTCACGGTTGGTCACGATACCTACGAGATGATTCTCGTCGTCTACCACTGGGATGCCTCCGATATGGTATTCAGCCATAATGTTAAGGGCGTCCTGTACTGTCTTTCCGCGGCGTATGGTGACGGGGTCGTATATCATGCCGTTCTCGGCACGCTTTACGATAGCCACCTGACGGGCTTGGTCTTCTATTGACATGTTCTTGTGTATAACACCGATACCACCTTCGCGTGCTATGGCTATTGCCATTGCCGACTCGGTCACGGTGTCCATCGCCGCCGTTACAAACGGAACGTTCAGGCTGATGTTGCGTGAGAACATGGTTTTTAACTCTACCGTCTTGGGCAGTACCTCTGAATAAGCAGGGATAAGAAGGACGTCATCGAAGGTCAGACCGTCCATTACAATTTTATCTGCAACAAATGATGACATATAACTTAAAAAATTTATTGCGTGCAAATTTAGTAATAAAAATTCATTTTAGGAATTTTCAAGGCGTTTTTATTTTGCCATTAATGCAAATTAACGTGCTGGCACTCTTTGTGCTTGAGGCTATCGTCATGCCCGTAGCCATACCTCAATGCGTCAGTTGCCCTGTTCTGATATGAACTTAATGCGCACAAGCCTTATTTCATTCTCCTCGTAGTCGGCTCCAAGCTCATCGAGTGCATCATCGATGCTATCGGAATCGTTCTCACGGAAATATTCGTAGATGTCTTCTATCTGATCATCATCTAAGATTTCGTTGAGGAAATAGTCGATATTAACCTTTGTTCCGCTATATACAATACTATCGATTTCGTCGAGCAACTCTTCGAATTCAAGATTGAGCACAGAAGCAATATCATCGAGTGGCATACGTCGGTCAAGATAGCCAATTATCTTCACCTTTACCATTGAGTCTTTTGCCACTGTCCGCACAAGCATTTCTTCTGGGCGGTCTATCTCATTCTCATCGCAGTATTTCTTTATGAGTTCACAGAATTCGGTGCCATAGCGTCGTGCCTTGCCCACACCCACACCACGAATATTGCACAATTCATCGATGGTCACGGGATATAGTGTCGACATCTGCTCGAGCGATATATCTTGGAATATAACGTATGCTGGCAGGTTATGATGCTTTGCCACCGACGAGCGCAACTCAACGAGCATCTTATAGAGTGTCGGGTCGAGCACCGACTCGGCTCCTATTGACTCTGGCTCTTCCTCGCTGAAGTCTGTGTCTTCTACGTATGTAAATTCTGTAGGATTCTTTACAAAACGGCGTCCTGCCGCTGTTATGCGCAACAATCCATAGTTTTCTATATCTTTGTCGATATATCCGGATATCATACCTTGTCGTATGACGGCATTCCATATCTTTGGTGGCATATCCTCTCCGCCACCAAAGTCTTCGAGCTGATCATGATGGTGCGATACGATATCATCGGTGGCTCTGCCCTTGACAAAGTCTATGACATAGTCTTGTCTGAATTCCTCCTTTATGGCAATGATGGCGCGCAGCACTACGAGCAATGCCTCCTTGCCTTCGCGGCGTACTTTAGGATGCAGACAGTTGTCGCAGTTATGACAGTTGTCGGGAGTATACTCCTCGCCAAAATAGTGCAGCAGCAGCTTTCTACGGCATACCGACGACTCGGCGTAGGCTGCTGTCTCTTGCAATAGCAGTTTTCCGATGTCCTGTTCGGCAACCGGCTTTCCTTCCATAAATTTCTCGAGCTTCTGTAAGTCTTTATAGGCATAGAAGGCTATGCATACGCCTTCGCCACCATCGCGTCCGGCTCGTCCCGTTTCTTGATAGTATCCCTCCAGACTTTTTGGTATGTCGTAGTGTATCACAAAACGCACATCGGGCTTGTCAATGCCCATTCCAAAGGCTATTGTAGCCACTATAACATCAATGCGCTCCATGAGGAAGTCGTCTTGTGTGGCTGAACGAGTGGCTGAATCAAGGCCGGCATGATATGGTGCCGCCTTAATATCATTGGCACGCAACACTGCAGCGAGTTCTTCTACCTTTTTTCTTGATATACAATATACTATGCCGCTTTTTCCAGTGTTTTGCTTTATGAACATCACTATTTGCTTGTCGATGTCCTTTCCTTTCTGTCGCACCTCATAATACAAGTTTGGACGATTGAACGATGAGCGGAATTCGCGCGCATTCAGTATTCCAAGACTTTTCTTTATGTCCATGCGCACCTTATCGGTGGCAGTGGCTGTAAGTGCTATGACGGGAGCATTACCTATACGATTTATCGTAGGTCGGATATTGCGGTATTCTGGTCGGAAGTCGTGTCCCCACTCCGATATACAATGTGCCTCATCGACGGCATAGAAGGATATGCGGAAAGAGCGGAAAAACTCTAGATTATCTTCCTTATTCAGCGACTCCGGTGCCACATACAGCAGTTTTGTACGTCCGCTGTACACATCATCGTACACTTGCTGTATGGCGGCTTTGTTGAGCGACGAATTGAGATAATGTGCCAATCCAGGCTCATCGGTAAGCGAATTCACCACATCTACTTGGTTTTTCATAAGCGCAATGAGTGGCGACACCACAATAGCGGTGCCTTCCATTATCAGCGATGGCAGTTGATAGCACAGGCTTTTGCCTCCACCCGTCGGCATCAACACAAAGGTGTCGTTGCCGCTGAGCAGATTGCTGATTATGTCTTCCTGTTCGCCTTTGAATGAGTCGAAGCCGAAGTAGTGTTTTAGTTTTTCGCTAAGGTTGATATTCCCAGTCATAGTAGTTTCATTAAGGGTGTGCCATGGTTTTTACTATTGTGTCAGCATGTCATTCTGCCGCCTCTTCCATTTGCTGTAGATGCGATTTGTTGAGCTGTTGTTTTGCGTAGTCGAGTGTTACCACAAACTCCTTATTGTCGGTTGCTGGTTGTTCGTACATGGCATCCATCACCACCGACTCTACGATGGAGCGCAGTCCACGGGCACCGAGTTTATACTCTACAGCCTTGTCGACGATATAGTCGAGGGCAGCCTCATCGAATGTAAGCTTTATGCCGTCCATCTCGAAGAGTTTTGTGTATTGCTTAACAATGGAGTTCTTTGGTTCCACGAGTATTCGGCGTAGTGCCTTACGATTAAGCGGGTTGAGATAGGTGAGCACGGGCAGACGTCCGATAATTTCGGGTATGAGTCCGAATGACTTCAGGTCTTGTGGCAGGATATACTTCATCAAGTCGCTCTTGTCGATACTACGTGCATGCTGCACAGAGTTGAATCCCACGGTATGGGTGTTCAGTCGCTGTGCTATCTTGCGCTCTATACCATCGAAGGCTCCACCACAGATAAAGAGGATGTTGCGTGTGTCTACATGAATGTAATCCTGGTCGGGATGCTTTCGTCCTCCCTTTGGTGGCACATTGACCATTGTTCCTTCAAGCAATTTAAGGAGTCCTTGCTGCACACCCTCTCCGCTCACATCGCGTGTGATGCTTGGATTGTCTGCTTTACGTGCAATCTTGTCAATCTCATCAATGAACACAATGCCTCGCTCTGCAGCAGGCACATCATAGTCGGCCACCTGCAGCAATCGCGACAGAATACTCTCCACATCTTCGCCTACATAGCCTGCCTCAGTGAATACTGTGGCGTCAACGATAGTGAAAGGCACTTTCAGTAGTCGGGCAATGGTGCGTGCTAGCAGTGTCTTGCCAGTACCAGTAGAGCCTACCATAATGATGTTGCTCTTTTCTATCTCCACACCATCTTCATCGTGCGGCTGCTGCAAACGCTTGTAATGGTTGTAGACAGCCACCGACAGATATTTCTTGGCTTCGTCCTGACCGATGATATACTCATCAAGATATGCCTTTATCTCTGTTGGCTTAGGCACATCTGAGAGCTCAAACTGCGCTGCAGCGTTATGCTCAAGTGCATCGTCAAACCAGCCTGCTTCTTTGGCAATCATATAGGCCTGTTGTGCGCATGTGGTGCATATAAATCCGCTCATGCCCGCAATCAACGGACCAGCCTCTTTCTCGCTTCTTCCACAGAAGCTACAAACTTTCTTTGGCATCTTCAGTATTCAGTTTCTTTTCTTCTTTTGATTTACGTATCATTATATTGTCGATCATACCATAATCCTTGGCTTCCTGTGCTGTCATCCAATAGTTACGATCGGAGTCGTTCCACACCTTTTCAAATGGTGTGTGCGAGTGGTTAGAGATGATTGTATACAGCTCTGTCTTGAACTTCTGTATCTCACGTGCCTCAATCTCAATATCAGATGCCTGTCCTCTCACTCCACCAAGTGGCTGGTGTATCATCACACGACTATGCTTTAACGCACAACGCTTACCTTCTTGACCTGCCACGAGGAGCACGGCAGCCATCGATGCCGCCATACCCGTACACATGGTAGCCACATCACTGGTGATGAACTGCATGGTGTCGTAGATGGCCAAGCCTGCTGTTACACTACCGCCAGGCGAGTTGATATATATTGAGATATCCTTACCTGCCTCTATAGAGTCAAGAAAGAGGAGCTGCGCCGACAGGGTGTTGGCTGTGTAGTCGTTGATCTCAGTACCAAGGAATATGATGCGATCCATCATAAGACGTGAGAAAACATCCATCTGTGTTACGTTGAGCTGACGCTCTTCAAGGATGTATGGGTTCAGATACTGTGATTGTGCTTTCATCACATCGTCGAGAACGAGGCCGTTCATGCCGAGGTGTCCAGTTGCATACTTTCTAAAATCGTTCATATTTTGATTATTGCTGTTTTTTCTATATAATGTAATCGGGACAGACGTGTTGTTTCTACCCGTTTTTCCTGTAGCTTTTATATTATATAATGTATAGTAGCAGGGTATTTACCTTTGCCCTGACACTTCTTCACTTATACAAAGATACAAAAAAACTCGATAACAATGCTGCATTGTGTGTTTTTTTTGATTTATTCGTATCTACCAAGCGGCAACATTAAAAAGTTTAATATATCTTTGCATAAGATAGGCGGCACCTCAGCAATTAAAGCTTGCTTTATTGCATTCGGTTTGCACTATCTTTGCATAAGATAGGCGGCACCTCAGCAATTAAAGCTTGCTTTATTGCATTCGGTTTGCACTATCTTTGCATAAGATAGGCGGCACCTCAGCAATTAATGGCTGCAGCCTTACGAACAAATGGTATACTACTAAAAGGGAAAAACAAACACACACATACGACTATGAAAATATTCTTCAATATGGCATACGAAACGGTGTTCGGGCAGAATCTGCAACTGAACATCGTCAATGATGCTACTGGCAAGACCGATTGCTATGCTATGACCACTGCTGATGGCAAGCTGTGGCAGTGTGATGTGGAGATAGAGGATGTGCCCAATCATATCGACTATTTCTACAGCATAGAGAAATACGACAAGGCAGAACGCCACGAATGGCTCACCATAACGCATCGCCTGGAATTCAATGCCACAAAAGCTGATGTTTATACGGTGCACAACAGATGGATGGACATTCCTTGCGACTCTTATCTGTATAGCTCTGCCTTCACCGACTGCATAAATCGGCGCCATCACGAGGAGGTGCCAATGACAAGATACGACAAGACGTTGCGTCTTGTCGTGCGGGCTCCACAACTGCGTCAAGGCTACCGCCTGTATGTCACCGGCGAAAGTGCATGCATGGGCAATTGGCATACGGAGCGTGCCTTAAAGATGTATGAACACAACTACAACGAATGGACCACCGATATAAGTGCCGAGGCTTTCAAAGACGAGGAGACGGAACTGAAGTTTATCGCCACTACCGATAAGGGTGAAGTGCTTTGGGAGACAGGGCTAAACAGAAAAATAGAGATTCCTGAGATTGACAGCGGTGAAGTGTGTGTGATAGAAATGGACCAGGCATTCTTCGAAATTTGCGACACAAGGCTTGCAGGAACACTAATTCCTGTGTTCTCTCTACGCACAAAGGGTAGCTTTGGCGTGGGAGACTTTGGCGACCTGAAGAAGATGATCGACTGGGTGGCAGAAACAAAACAAAGGGTTTTACAGGTGCTTCCCATCAACGACACTACATCTACACACTCCTGGACCGACTCTTATCCTTACTCATGCATTAGTGTCTTTGCCTTGCATCCTCAGTATGCCGACCTACGTCAGTTGCCTGCTATTGCCGACAAGCAAAAGGCCGAGGCATTTGCTGCTTTGCGTAAGGAACTTAACGACCTGAAGCAGATCGACTATGAGCGTGTGAACAATGCTAAGATAGAATATCTTAAGATATTATTCGAACAGGAGGGCAAGGGAGTACTGAAGTCGGCAGAATTCAAGCAATTCCTCAACAACAATAGCCATTGGCTGGTGCCATACGCTCAGTATTGTCATCTGCGCGACACCTATGGTAATGTCGACTTTGCTTCATGGAAAGGGCATGAGGTATGGCATGAACTAGAGCGCAAATCACTGCTCAACTCTCGCTCTAAAGAGTTCAAAAGCGTAGCATTCTACTACTATGTACAGTTTGTGCTCGACAAACAGATGCGCTCTGCTCATGAATATGCCATGGCAAGGGGTGTGATACTTAAGGGCGATATTCCTATAGGTGTCAACCGCAATGGTTGCGACGTGTGGCACGAACCGCAATATTTCAACCTCAACTCGCAGGCTGGTGCACCACCTGACGCTTTCTCTGCCAACGGACAGAATTGGGAATTCCCAACATACAACTGGCGACGAATGCTCGAGGATGGCTGTCAGTGGTGGATACGCCGATTCCAACATATGGCAAACTATTTCGATGCTTATCGTATCGACCATGTGCTGGGCTTCTTCCGTATATGGGCAATACCTACCACCTGTTTGTATGGACTGCTCGGACAGTTCGACCCTTCATTGGCTCTTACACGCGAAGATATAGAGCGCTATGGACTTAACTTCCAAGAGCAACTGTTCACTACACCGTTTATCGCACGATGGGTGATAGACCGAGTGTTTGGCAGCCTTGCCGACGAGGTGGTAGAGAAGTATCTGCACCATGAACATCATGACATATACTCTCTGAAAACCGACTACGACACCGAGCGTAAGATAGAGGCTGCATTCAAAGGCAAGGAGGGTGCCGATGATGTATTGGTACGCGATGGCCTGTACCGACTCGTTGCCAATGTGCTCTTCATTCGCGACAAGAACGACAAGCATAAGTATCATCCTCGTATCACTGCACAACAGAACTTCATGTATGAGGCGTTGACAGATGGCGACAAGGAGAAGTTCAACCGACTGTATAACGACTACTACTATCGTCGCAACAATAACTTCTGGTACAGCGAGGCAATGAAGAAGTTGCCCGTACTGGTGCAAGCCACACGCATGCTGGTGTGTGCCGAAGACTTGGGTATGGTGCCCGACTGCGTAGCATGGGTAATGAAGGAGCTGCGCATACTGAGCCTCGAACTGCAGCAAATGCCTAAAAAGCCATCGGTGAGATTTGGCGAACTGTGGAAGAACCCTTATCGCAGCGTATGCACCCTGTCTACCCACGACATGCCTACACTACGACAGTGGTGGGATGAGGACGCTGACCGCACACAAGACTACTATAACTCACAACTCTATAACACAGGAGCAGCGCCACACCCTCTGCCTGGATGGCTTGCCAAGGAGATTGTTAGCAACCAACTCACCTGCCCGTCGATGCTTTGCATATTATCGCTGCAAGACTGGTTTGCCATCGACGAAACTCTACGCCTTGCCGACGCTGATGCCGAGCGAATAAACATTCCTGCCAACCCACATCACTACTGGCGATACCGCATGCACACCAATATCGAAGATTTGATGGCCAACAAGGTGTATAACGACACTATCAAAGAGTTGATAAGGCAGACAGGACGATGATATTCAACACACTATCGCACGAAAGAGAATTATGAACGATGCAAAAATCATCGACCGAATAGAACCTGCTACTTGGTTTGTGGGGATGAAGAACCATCGGTTGCAACTGATGGTATATGGTAAAGGCATTGGCTCCGCCATGGTGTGCACCGACTACCCTGGGGTGAGGATAGAGAGTTGCGTGAGACTCGACTCTCCTAACTATCTGCTTGTGTATCTCAACATCAAAGACGCCATGCCTGGCACCATGAACATCACCTTCAGTGCCAACGGCAACACACAGACCATTGCCTACCAACTGCTACTGAGAGCGATGCGTGGCGAGGAACGGCAGGGATTTACCAATGCCGATGTGCTCTACATGCTCATGCCCGACCGCTTTGCCAGTAGCGGTGCCGACCGTAGCAACATTGAGGGAATGATGCCCTACTCCATCGACCGCAGACAACCGAGCTTGAGGCACGGGGGCGACATCAACGGCATACGACAACACCTCGACTATTTCAAAGAGCTTGGAGTTACAACACTATGGCTAACGCCTGTGCTTGAGAACAATTCGCCCGACAACGGCACACAGAGTTCATACCACGGCTATGCCACTACCAACTATTATAGGGTCGACCCACGACTGGGTTCCAACCACGACTACCAGTGCCTTGTTGAAGAAGCCCACAAAAAGGGGCTGAAGGTGGTTATGGACATGATATTCAATCATTGTGGGTTTCACCACCCTTGGCTCACAGACATGCCCACTAACGACTGGTTCAACTGCCACGAATGGCTCACCAACGGCACACAACCACGCAGCCTGTGGCCTGCAAGCATCAATCAGGCAGCACTTGCCAGCGAACAGTATGTGCAGACTAACTACAAACTGACTCCCGTGCTCGATCCCTATGCCAGCGAGGTGGACAAGAGAAACACCGTAGACGGATGGTTCGTACCTACCATGCCCGACCTTAACCAGCGCAACCCACACCTGCTTACCTATCTTACACAGAACAGCAAGTGGTGGATAGAAACAGTGGGCATAGACGGCATACGCATGGACACCTATCCATACGCTGACCGCACGGCAATGGCACAATGGATGGAAGAGATCAACTTAGAATATCCTAACTTCAATACCGTAGGCGAAACATGGGTCACAGAGCCAGCCTACACCGCTGCATGGCAGAAGGACTCAAGGCTAACCCAACACAACTCTCACCTCAAAACGGTAATGGACTTTGCCCTGTTCGACCATCTGAACCTGGCTAAGCACGAAATCACCGACGATTGGTGGAATGGCTACAACCGCATATACCACACATTATGCTACGACTATCTGTATGCCAACCCGTCTAATGTGATGGCTTTCATTGAAAATCACGACACCGACCGATTTCTTGGCAACAGCACCGACACTCATGCGCTGAAACAAGCACTGGCACTACTGCTCACCATCAATCGTATTCCACAACTCTACTACGGCACCGAGGTGCTCATGAACGGTACACGCCATGCCACCGATGGTAATGTGCGGCGCGACTTTCCAGGTGGCTTCCCTGGCGATAAACACAATGCCTTCAGCAAAAAGGGACGCACCAAAGAGCAGCAACAGATGTTTACATGGCTCAGCCGACTGCTACACTGGCGGCACAACAATAGCCTCATCAGCAAAGGACGGCAGACGCAGTTCATACCCACCAACGGCATATATGTTGTGGCACGCACACTCAACGACCAAGCGGCGCTTACCATAATCAATGGCACGAACCGTCAAAAAAAGATGCACCCAGAACATTATGCCGAAATTATAAAACACGCCACTGTAGCCAAAAACATTCTATCGGGCAAGACCATACGCCTCGACAAAGATATCACCATCAGTCCACGAGGCACCATGATACTGGAGTTTTCCACTATATAGCACTCGTAGCCATCGCTAAACGACACCTACCAACAGCAACTGCCCTTGCAAGCGTTTGCCATTCGGCACACCTTGCAAGGGCAGTTTCATATTGTTGCGCTACAGCGCATGTGGATATCCCCCACAAAAGGGATGTCGTGTGATGTCTTACTTCATCATTTCGTTGAACTCATCGAGAGTAACTTCCTTCTCGTTGAGTGTCACAGCAGCCTTGAGGGCAGCAGCAAGCTTCACGTCGATAGCACGCTCTACGAAGTTGTCAACAGCCTCACGCTTCTTCAAGAGCTCAGCAGCATAGTTGTCTACATACTCCTCAGGCACGTTTGTCATGCCATACTGAGCGAACTGCATGCGAGCCATCTCCTTGGCAGAAGCCTTGATATCGTTGTCGTCAACCTTAATGTCCTGAGCCTTAACGAGCTGCTCCTTGATAAGATGCCACTTGAGCTGCTTGATGCTCTCTTCGTAGTTCTTCTCTACAAACTCTTCGCCCTTATCCTTGTTGTTGAGCAACATGATGCGCTTGAGCAGTTCGTCTGGCCATGTGAGCTCGCCCACCTTCTCCTCGCAATACTTGCGTACGTCCATCATGAACTTGTAGTCAGAGTTGGTCTCGAGCTGTGGCTTCAGACCCTCAGCAATCTTAGAACGGAACTCTTCCTCGCTCTTCACTACGTCCTTGCCAAACACCTGATCGAAGAGCTCCTGGTTGAGCTCAGCCTTCTTATAGCGCTTGATTTCTGTAATCTGATAGCTGAAGTCTGACTCAAGGTTCTCAGCCACTTCCTTCTCAATCTTGAGGAGTGCAGAGATCTCTGCGTTGCCCTCTGGATAAGCCTTGCGTGGGTTGAATGTGATGATATCGCCGAGCTTAGCACCTGCGAAGAGGTTCTTCTGCTCGTCAACCTTGATGTATGAAGGCATGAGCACTGCACCCTCAACGGTGATACCACCTTCCTTGGTGTTGCCCTCAGCGTCGAGCTCACGCAGGTCGCCCTTGAGCATATCGTTCTGCTCAGCATCATACTCCTGTGCCTCCTCGTACTTGCCTGCACGGCTTGCATACATCTCAACCTGCTCGTTGATGAGCTTGTCGTCGGCCTTGATGTTATAGTAGTCGATCTTGTTGCGACCGTTGAGCTCCATCTTGAACTCTGGTGCCACAGCTACGTCGAACACGAAGGTGTAAGGAGCAGGCTTCTCGATGTCGGCTGGTTCTGCCTGCTTTGCTGATGGCAATGGCTCACCGAGCATCTGGATGTTGTTTTCTTGGATGTATTTGTAGAGCTGTTCGCCTACGAATTTGTTCACTGCATCATAGCGTACCGATGCACCGAACTGGCGCTTGATAAGACCCATTGGAGCCTGACCTGGACGGAAACCAGGGATATTGGCCTTCTTGCGATAGTCTTTAAGTGTCTTCTCGACAGAGTCGTTGAAGTCCGACTCTTCGACAGTGATAGTCAACAGACCATTCACTTTGTCGGGATTTTCAAATGAAATGTTCATTTCTTTCTAATTGTTTTATTATTGTTTTTATTGTTTTTCTCGTGTATTGGGGGTGTGGCATTGGGGTGCTTCAACGTTGTTTGCACATTCCGAGCACAAGCTGCCGGCATGCGAAGCAACGCCATATAAATGCAAAATTACTCATTATTAATGTAAAAATGCTATTTAGATGGCAAAAATTTGATTTTTTAACCCAATTCTTTGGCTTATCATTATGTTTCAGCCGAGTTGTAGGGTTTTGAGTGGCGTGCCGTCAAGGTGATGTATGGTGAGTGTACCGTCATCGTAGATGCCAAAGGTGGGCGGATTGCCTCCTTTAGGGAATGTTGGCGAACCGAGATTGCACACCACACTGCCGTCGGTCTGTGCTTCGAGTTGCCACAGGTGGGTGTGACCACTTACAAATGCGCCATGCTTCAATGGCGGACGATGGTCGGGGGCATACACATGTCCGTGTGTAAGAAACAATCGGTGACAGTTGTCGGCAAGCAGTGCATAATCGGCCATGATAGGGAATTGCAGCAGCATCTGGTCCACTTCCGAGTCGCAGTTGCCACGCACCGCTATAATGTTGTCTGCCATGGCATTGAGCCGTTGTGCCACTCCTTGCGGATCGAGTCCTTCGGGAATTCTGTTGCGTGGCCCATAGTTGAGAATATCGCCGAGCAGGCATAGCATGTCGCAATGCTCTGCCTCGTAATGCCGCAACACTGCCTGCAAGGCTGGCAGCGAGCCGTGGATATCTGAAACGAGTAGATATTTCATTTCGTTTTGTTGCTTGTTGTTGGTTGTGTGTTTTCTTGGTGTCGTGTAGCTTATTCCTCGCCGGCACGTGCCAGGTCGCGACGTCGCTTCTGTTCGTCGATGAGCTGGAAGTCTTTCTTTCGCAGCACGAAGTTTGAGCCGAGATATTTCTCACGCACTATGCTGTTGTCGGCAAGTTCTTCTGGCTTGCCCTGAAAGAGTATTCTACCCTCAAAGAGCAGGTAGGCACGGTCGGTGATGGTGAGCGTCTCCTGTACGTTATGGTCGGTGATAAGAATACCGATATTGCGATATTTCAGTCGCCAAACCACATGTTGTATCTCTTCCACAGCAATAGGGTCAACACCGGCAAATGGTTCATCAAGCATTATGAACTTCGGGTCGATAGCCAGGCAGCGTGCTATCTCTGTGCGTCGGCGCTCGCCGCCTGATAGCTGGTCGCCGAGATTGCGGCGCACCTTGCCCAGGTTAAAGTCGGCAATGAGTTCTTCAAGCTTCTCGAGCTGACGCTGACGCGGCAGACCGGTCATTTCGAGCACCGCCATGATGTTGTCTTCTACACTCAGCTTGCGAAACACGCTCGCCTCCTGTGGCAGATAGCCTATGCCGGCACGTGCTCGCTTATACACTGGAAAGTCGGTAATTTCGCGGTCGTCGAGATAAATATGTCCGGCATTGGGCACGATGAGTCCTGTGGTCATATAGAACGATGTGGTCTTGCCGGCACCATTAGGACCGAGCAGTCCTACGATTTCTCCCTGTCGCACATTTATCGACACATCGTTCACCACAGTGCGCTTGCCATAGCACTTCACCAACCCCTCAGTGCGTAGCACCATGCAGTGTGCACGGTCGTCGGCAGCGGTGGCTGTTGTTGTGGTGGTGTTGTTTGCTTCGCTCATATTTCGCTTATTGTTTTTTTAGTATTATAGGGTGGTATTCGGACATTCGGGCATTTCTTTGTCAGTCCATCAGTGCGCATCGCTCGCCTACAAAAGCGTCAGATGCGCATATACCACATACAAAGGTAATGCAAAATATCATTTCTCACAAATAAAACATAAAAACTTAGGGAGTATGAATAGTTTTTGTGGTTTTATTGTTACTTTTGCACTTATATTAATATCTTTAACAACATCATCATGCTGATAGTGAAATACTTAAATACATTAGGACGCTACATCATGCTCATGGGTCGCTCGTTCTCACGTCCTGAGCGCATGCGTATGTTCATGAAGCAATACATAAAGGAGATGTCGGGCCTCGGTGTCGACTCCATTGGCATTGTACTGCTCATCTCTTTCTTCATCGGTGCCGTGATATGCATTCAGATGAAGCTCAACATACAGAGTCCTTGGATGCCGCGTTGGGTGTCGGGCTACACCACACGCGAGATATTGCTTCTCGAGTTCTCGTCAAGTATCATGTGCTTGATTCTTGCTGGCAAGGTGGGCTCCAACATTGCCTCAGAGTTGGGCACAATGAGGGTTACCCAACAGATTGATGCTCTCGAGATTATGGGCGTCAATTCGGCAGGCTATCTTATACTGCCCAAAATTCTCGGACTGGTTACGATAATGCCATTCCTTGTGATATTCTCATCATGCACGGGCATTCTCGGAGCCTATGGCACGGCTTACATCGGGCATATCCTCTCGCCCGAAGACCTGACCCTCGGACTGCAACACTCGTTCAACGCATGGTTCATGTGGATGAGTATTATCAAGAGCTTGGTATTTGCATTCATCATTGCCAGCGTGAGCTCGTTCTTCGGCTACACCGTAGAGGGCGGCTCTGTGGAAGTGGGCAAGGCAAGTACCAATGCCGTGGTAAGCTCAAGCGTGCTCATCCTGTTCTCCGACGTGTTCCTTACACAATTGCTGAGCTAACACATTACACACTAAAAAACGACTACACGAAATGATTGAAATAAAACATCTATGCAAGTCATTTGGCGACAAGGTGGTGCTGACCGACATCAACACCACATTTGAAGACGGAAAGACCAACCTCATCATCGGACAGAGTGGCTCTGGAAAGACGGTGCTCATGAAAAACCTCGTTGGACTGCTCACGCCAACAAGTGGCGAGGTGCTCTACGACGGGCGCAACTTCGTGGCTATGAGCAAGGAAGAGAAGGTGGCCATGCGACGCGAGATGGGCATGATATTCCAAAGTGCTGCGCTCTTCGACTCGCTCAACGTGCTCGAGAATGTAATGTTTCCACTCGACATGTTCTCAACAATGAACTACAAAGAACGCGTGCGCAGAGCACAGGAATGTCTCGACAGAGTAAATCTTACCGATGCACAACAGAAGTATCCTGGCGAGATTTCAGGTGGCATGCAGAAGCGTGTGGCTATAGCACGAGCCATAGTGCTCAACCCAAAATATCTGTTCTGCGACGAGCCAAACTCCGGACTCGACCCACGCACATCACTCGTCATCGACGAACTGCTGTCGTCTATCACAAAGGAGTACGACATCACAACCATCATTAACACTCACGACATGAACTCGGTGATGGGCATCGGCGAGAACATCCTCTTTATCTACCAAGGACACAAGGAGTGGGTGGGCACTAAAGACGATGTAATGGGTTCTACAAACGAAAAGCTCAACGACTTGGTGTTTGCCTCCGACCTATTCCGAAAAGTAAAAGAGGTGGAGATGCACAAAGCTAAAATAAGCCTTGATAAACACTGATTATACTCGAAATTTGACAAAATATCAGGAATTTCGAAAGATTTATCACGTTTTATTTTGTCAATCCATAAAATAGAACTATCTTTGCACCCATTAAGTTATCATCAAAAAAACATAACAACCTGACACCAGGCAAAAACACAATGGCGCCGATGCCGTGCAAACAGCAGAAAGCGCAAATACCTTTAAACAATTACCTAATAAACCTTCTCAAAGAATAAAGAAAAACTGATAGTCATCACTTTACTATTAATTGACAGCCACGCCGCAGAAGATGCAGCATGGCTGTTTTTTTTATTTTTATCGCCCAATGTGCCATAAAACCAAAAAAAGAGTTGACGCATGAGAATTGAGAAAATTCCTCTCAATCACCCATACGTCAACTCTCTGTCTTGCTCCCAATGCATTATCTCTTTGCATAACCATTGGAAGTGTTATATGTTTTGCCGTAGCCTCATTTCGTGGCCACTGCTTTTTAGTGGCACTACCTCATCATCCAATTGCCCTTATTAAGCACCATTGGCACCACTACCTCTTCTTTTGTGCTATCCTTAAAGCATAGCAGCAAAAAGGCATGTCCGGCATGACGAGCAGTGTCGGCTTTTGCACCGGCAATCTGCACCGAGGCAAGCCCTTTATGGTCGTCGTCGAGCTGCCCCATATACATCTTGGCATTGGCAATAAGCTGCTCACGATAACTACCAGGAATACTATCAGGACGATAGAAGCCATCTACAAATGCCTCGTACTTGCCTTCAATAAGATAGTCGTAGTAGGTTTTCGCCACACGCCCCACCATCTCCTCGGGTTTCGCCTGTTCGGCATTGTTACAGGAGGCTATAGTGAGCGCAAGCGATGCGAGCGCCATAAACAATAGTTTGCGCATAGTGTATAGTTTTTACTTCTGGCGGATGAACACGTTGATAGGACAACCATGCATCGACCAGTTCTCACGTATCTTGTTTTCAAGGAAGCGACGATAAGGCTCCTTGATATACTGCGGCAGATTTGCATAGAACACAAACGATGGTATCTGTGTGTTGGGCAACTGCGTGCAATACTTAATCTTGATATACTTGCCCTTGGTTGATGGTGGTGGATAAGCCTCTATCAGCGGCAGCATCACCTCATTGAGCTTTGATGTACCCACATGTGCCTTACGGTTCATATACACCTGCTTGGCTGTTTCGAGCACCTTGTAGATGCGTTGCTTAGTGAGTGCCGAAGCAAACACTATAGGGAAGTCAACAAACGGAGCCATGCGTTTGCGTATAGCGTTCTCGAATGTCTTTATCACATTCTGGTCTTTGTTTTCCACAAGGTCCCACTTGTTCACCACAACCACAAGCGATTTGTTGTTGCGCTGTATCAGCTGGAATATGTTCATGTCTTGTGCCTCAATACCGCGAGTGGCATCAAGCATCAGTATGCACACATCAGAGTTTTCGATGGCACGGATAGAACGCATCACCGAGTAAAACTCCAAATCTTCCGACACTTTGTTTTTGCGGCGTATACCAGCAGTATCTACCAGGTAGAAGTCGAAGCCAAACTTATCGAAACGTGTATAGATAGAGTCGCGTGTGGTGCCTGCTATCTCTGTCACGATGTTACGGTCTTCGCCGATAAAGGCATTGATGATAGAGCTCTTTCCTGCATTAGGACGTCCCACCACGGCAAAGCGGGGAATACCATCCTCCACCTCATCCTTGGTGTCTGGCTTCAGCTTAGAGAGCACCAAGTCGAGCAAGTCGCCAGTGCCACTACCCGTTGCCGACGATATACACTGTGGTTCACCAAGACCGAGGGCATAGAACTCTGCCGCATCATATATCTGGTCGTTATTGTCGGTTTTGTTTGCCACAAGGATTACGGGCAGCTTGGTGCGACGTAATATCTGTGCCACATCCTCATCCCAATCGGTGAGTCCGGTCTGCACGTCGACGAGAAAGAGCACCAAGTCGGCCTCTTCTGTTGCCACAATCACCTGCTTGCGTATGGCGTCCTCAAAGATGTCGTCGCTCTTCACCACCCAACCGCCGGTGTCTACCACCGAGAACTCACGACCATTCCAGTCGCACTTGCCATACTGACGGTCGCGTGTGGTGCCTGCCGTATCGCTAACGATAGCCTGGCGTGTTTTGGTAAGACGATTGAATAGTGTGGATTTGCCCACATTAGGACGTCCTACAATTGCTACTAAATTTGCCATTAAATAAAAAAGTCATTTGCCCTCTCATCAACGAGAGGGGTGGATGTGGTCTATGCATCCATTATTAATAATCTTTTGCCGAAGCTGACCTTACTCCGGCCCTCGCCACTCTGACGAGGGTTTCCCCTCTTTGCTATTCAGGGGACGGCGACAGTGTAGCTGTCGCAATGTGAGTTTGGATTTCGAACCGCTGGCTTACTCGGGGTTGTATCCGAAGTTATCGAGTTCGCGCTTTGAGCTACGCCAATCCTTGTCTACCTTTACAAAGGTGTGCAGATAGACACTCTTTCCAAAGAATTTCTCCAGTGCCTTGCGTGCCTCGGTAGACATCTTCTTCAGTGCTACACCCTGGTGTCCGATGATGATGCCCTTTTGTGAGTCGCGCTCCACGTATATCACCGCGTGGATATCTATATTGCGCGCACTCTCCTTAAACGACTCCACCTTCACCTCTACCGAGTAAGGTATTTCCTTGTCGTAATAGAGCAGTATCTTCTCGCGGATTATCTCCGACACAAAAAAACGTGCAGGTTTGTCGGTGAGCTGATCCTTATCGAAGAATGGTGGCGAGTCGGGCAGCAGCTCCTTGATGCGCTTCATAAGCATGTCGACGCCAAACTTGTTTTTGGCAGATATCGGCAATATTTCAGCATTTGGCAGCAGCGTATGCCAGCGCTCCACAGTGTCGCCGAGCACCTTCTGGTCGCTTTGGTCAATCTTGTTTATGAGCAAGAGCACCGGAATGGTCATACGCTTCACCTTATCAAGGAAGTCTTGATTTTTTTCCGGGTTCTCCACCACATCGGTGACATACAGAAGCACGTCGGCGTCTTGCAATGCCGACTCCGAGAATGCCAGCATCGACTCCTGCAACTTATAGTTAGGCTTTAACACACCGGGGGTGTCAGAAAACACTATCTGTGCATCATCCTCATTGACGATGCCCATAATGCGATGACGCGTGGTCTGCGCCTTGAATGTGGCAATGCTGATACGCTCACCGACAAGCTGGTTCATCAGTGTCGACTTGCCCACATTTGGATTGCCCACAATATTTACAAATCCTGCTTTATGCATTGAAAAAATCTTTCGGTTCTATGTGTTCGTTTTTGCGACAAATTGGCACTGAGCGCATTGCCGCATTATAATGATAGTGCAAAGTTACTGAAAGTCTTGCACAAAAAAGCAAAGCTTGCTTTGATTTTTTGTCGAGACGCATCGTAATTTATAAAAAGTTACTGAAAGTCTTGCACAAAAATCCGATTAAGCGAGAGAAGTGAGAATACATTATCACTTCCGAGCGTGAGGATTTTATTAAAAAAAAGCAAAGCTTGCTTTGATTTTTTGTCGACAAACAAAAAAAACGCATCCGTCGGAGCCTTAAGCACTGACAGATGCGTTGATATAAACATTAATCTATTTGCGTTACTTCGCTTCTGCTACTGTTGAGCCATCATAAGCCCACTTGTAGAACGATGCGCCATGCACGAATCCGGCACCGAAAGCGGTGAAGATGATGTTATCACCCTTCTTCAAGTGTCGCTCGTGATCCCACAATGCCAATGGAATTGTGGCAGCACTTGTATTGCCATAACGCTGTATGTTCACAACTACCTTTTCGAGTGGCAGATTGATGCGCTTAGCAACAGCCTCGATGATGCGGAGGTTTGCCTCGTGTGGGATAACCCAGTCGACATCCTCTGTAGTCATCTCATTGCGCTTGAGCACTTCTTCAACGTCGTTACCCATATCTGTAACTGCATAGCGGAACACGGTGCGTCCCTCCTGATAGAGGTAGTGCAGACGATGGTCCACTGTGAAGTGTGACGGCGGACATACAGAGCCACCAGCCTTCATGTGAAGGAATGGAAGACCGATGCCGTCGGTGCGCAAGAATGAGTTCTGCACGCCTACGTTCTCCTCCTCGGTTGCCTCTACGAGCACTGCGCCTGCACCATCACCGAATAGCACACATGTAGCGCGGTCGGTGTAGTCTACGAGCGACGACATCTTGTCGGCACCGATAACGATAATTTTCTTGTATCGTCCGCTTTGTATCATTGACGCAGCCACATCGAGCGAATAAAGGAATCCGCAGCACGCTGCCTCAAAATCGAAAGCAAAAGCATTCTTAAGTCCGAGCTTACCCAGAACGATAGATGCTGTTGAGGGGAACTTGTAGTCGGGTGTTGTTGTGGTGACGATGAGCGCATCAATCGTATCGGGGTCGACACCAGTCTTCTTGATGAGTTGCTTGGCAGCCTTACGAGCCATATAGCTGGTGCCAAGACCTTCCTCAGTAAGGATGTGGCGTTCTTTAATGCCGACACGTGTCATAATCCACTCGTCGCTGGTGTCTACCATGCGCGACAGTTCTTCATTATTGAGAACATAGTCGGGCACATATCCGCCAACGCCGGTGATTACTGCGTTTATCTTTCCCATTATAGCTTATTATTCAGCAACTTCCTTTACGATAGCCACCTTGCCACGATAGTAGCCACAAGTAGGGCATACTGTGTGGTATACATAATAGGCGCCACAGTTAGGGCATACTGCCAATGTAGGAGCTACTGCCTTATCATGAGTTCTTCTTTTAAGTGTACGAGTCTTCGACTGTCTTCTTTTAGGATGTGCCATTTTTCTTTAATCTTTAATTATTGTTTTTAATTTTTCTAATTCATTCCAACGGGGATCTACCGCTGCCTCTTCATCCTCGCCACTACTTCGGGTAGCTGAGTGTTCTTCAAGAACCTTTATCATCACCGCGTTACATTTTCCAGGTGTATGCACGTGCTTAGCGGGAATGTTGAGTGCTATAAATTCGTAGATGAACCACGCCAAGTCGAGAGTACCTTCGCGCTCGTCGATAGTGATGAGGTCATCGTCCTCGGAATATTCTTCACCAAACTTCACTATGAGACGGTCGTCCGTCTCTATAGCTTGGTCCATATCATCGAGGCAGATATCGCACGGAATAACGACGATGCCCTCGGTGTGGATATTTAACTCAAAATAGTTTTCCGTGCGCTTCACATCGACAGACACACAAATATTGCCACGCTTTATTTCATCCTCATCAAGTGAGTCGAAATAAGCGTCGCCAAGACTGAAGTCAAGCGTGCTCACGCCTTCTTTCAGCTCTTTCAAATCTATTTTAAGTATCTCTGAATTACCCATTTGGCGTGCAAAGTTACGAATATTTTTCGATAAACGATAATATCTTTACAAAGTTTTTAATTTTTAATGGATTATTTCTTCAGTTCTATACGGAATGTGGTGCCTACGCCCACTTCCGATTTCTTCACGAATATGCGTCCTTTATGATATTCTTCTACTATTCGTTTGGCAAGCGACAGGCCTAAGCCCCAGCCTCGTTTCTTTGTGGTGAAGCCTGGTCGGAACACGTTGCGCACATCCTTCTTGGGTATGCCCTTACCTGTATCGGTCACTTCCACAATGGCTTTCTTGCCTTCTTCAAACATTTTCAGCGTTATCGTGCCTTCGCCGCCCATAGCATCTACGGCATTCTTCGAAAGGTTTTCTATCACCCATTCAAAGAGCGATGCATTAATCTTCACACGTATGTCCGTGGCTGGGAAGTCGCGAATCATCTGCACCTTGTTGGATGTGCGTCGATCCATATAGTCTATCACATGCTCCATCACTTCCTTCAGGTCGGTTTCCACGGGTTCTGGCAGCGATCCTATCTTTGAAAATCTGTCGGCAATAAGCTGCAAGCGTTTCACGTCTTTGTTCATCTCCGGGATGAGGGCATCGTCGGGATAGGTTTCCTTGAGTATCTCCACCCATGCCATAAGACTCGATATTGGCGTGCCGAGCTGGTGGGCTGTTTCTTTTGACAGCCCCACCCACACCTTGTTTTGTTCTGCGCGTTTTGATGTGAGCAATGCAAAGATGGCAATCACTACAAATATCATCACTATGCCCAATTGTACATAGGGATATGATGCGAGTCGGCGCAGCATTACGGAGTCGTCGTAGCACACATCTATATGTCCGGCATGCGAATGGTCGTCGAGTTCAATGCGTATCTTATGGTTGCGTTCCAACAGCTCATGCCCGAGGTTTGCAACATAGGTAAGACTATCGTCGTAGGTAGGACTGTTGTTGATAGTAATGTTGCGATATGCCTGCACGTTGCCTTTATCATCGAGCACTATCACAGGAATGGTGTTGTTGCCGTTAATCACCTTCAATACAAGGTTGATATCTGTATTCTCATCGGCACGGTTCAGGGTGCGCATGGCTTCTGCCCATACGCCCATTCGGTTGCGTTCTTCGGCAGCCAGGTCTTTTATCAATATATGCGACACAACGAGTGATGCCACAGCTATAATCACTGCGGCAAGCACAAGGAAAATCTTAACTCTACGTATTTGGTCTGTCCATTGCATATAAATCTATAACGCAATTATCAGCATATTATTATTAAATGATGGGGTGATTATTATGATTTAGGAATGCGCGCACATGTTAGTTGTTTGTTATCGCCAGTCAAATTCTTCTATGCCCAATATCTCCAATCCTTGATATTTCCATCGTTCCTGGTCAAAGTTCGGGGTATATCTTGTCATCAGCACTCTTACCTCATGTTCTTCTGTTGTTTCTCTTGCGAGATTGAAGTCCATAACACGCTCATTTACATCTCTCGCCAATTCGTTTTTGCCAATTTGATAATATACTGTGCCTATTCGCGTAATACGGGCCTGTTGTCTGAGGCAATCGCTCAATAGCCAACTATGATTGTCGAGGATGAAGCCATAGAATCCACCCCCATCGGCATCAGCCATGGCTCCTAAAGCCAGATAATATGGAGTGCTGTCATTTTTCTCTTGTACTTTAACGACATCGCCTGTGTATATTGTCTCACCGTTGATGTCTCGAAAATTGGTTTGCACACCGGCATAAATCCTAGGGCATACATATCCTCTGCCTTTACATTCGTCATGGAAAACTTCTCTAACAACTGCTTCGTTATGCTCTTCGGCATATTTGTCGTCTGTTTCCCATACATACATCTGGTCTCTATCAAAGAAGAAATCGCCAAACTTGGCATAGCCAAACTCGCCACGGCCCTTTATATAACGGACTTTAAGGTCGGGTAAGAAGATCTTGATGCCTGCTCCAATTTCATATTTATGTAGAACTGCGTATTTATTTAGAACTTCCAGTGTCCACACCTGTGGAAACTTTGAATACGATGGACTTGTACGCCATACACCACATTCTCTACCCATAATATTCCACCATGTTTTTGGCAGTGCAATATTCGGAATGTTCACTGCGTCCTTAAACAGCGGTGCAATTTCCATATCATCAAATCCTGCAATGCCACAGCCTATGCGTGTAACCAAAAATCTGTTATTCGGATGTATTTTGGCGTATTCAAGAAACTTGTTTACGTAAGGTTCAATAGTCTCTACACCTCCTTCCATAGTGGGAATAGCATAACACCTACCAGTGCGACCAACACCTACACCCCATTCTGCGCCAAACTTTTCCAATGCCACACGTGCTGCGCCACCACCATGATAGCCTTGACGGTTGCTACCAAACACAAAAATCTCGCATTGCGACAACTCTGTGACATTATTAGGAGTTACCGAAAAATCTCTAAGTTTCATAATCTTACATTTAATGGTTGTTAGTCTGTCATAATTATTAGCATTAGAATTCTAATTTAAAACCTTTCTGTTTTAGTTCATCGTATTTCTCACGATTAAAACTAAACAGATATGCTTCGCGTTTCGGAGTAGGCCATACGGTTTCTTCCAATTGCGTGAGGATGTCGAGATGCAGCATTTTCTTGGCAAAATTGCGACGGTCGAAGTTGACACCTAAGATTGCCTCATAAAGCATCTGTAGTTCTTTTAATGTGAATTTTTCGGGCAATAGTTCAAAACCGATGGGTTGGAAATGAATGCGTTCACGCAACTTATCCAATGCCACACGAAGAATTAGATCATGGTCGAAAGCCAGTTGTGGTATTTCGTCCATACTGAACCATTCTGCCTTGGCTGCATCATCGCCTCCTTTTACTTCTGCAATCTTCACAAGAGCGAAGAAGGCAATAGAGATGACACGCTCACGAGGGTCACGATTAGGGTCGGTGAAACAATGAAACTGCTCTATATAATAAGGCGACAGATTGGTCTCTTCTTTTAATTCTCGTAATGCTCCTTGCTCTGCAGATTCATCCATTTTCATAAATCCACCAGGGAAAGCCCACTTTCCTTTGTATGGCTCTGCTCCTCGTTCAATGAGCAACACTTTTAATTTCACTCCATCAAAACCGAAGATAACACAGTCGGTTGCTACCGATGGATGTGGATATTTATAACAATACATTTCTTGCTCCATTTATATATAGAATTAATAACTTGTTCAACATAGAATCAACACCTTGGGTAAATTTTACGCCACAAAGATAAACATAATAATTTACCCGACAAAATATTTTGTGTAAATTATACACAAGACGTTAATTTTCTTGTCTATGTGTATAGAAATGTATGTAGAGAGTTTTTCTAAAAAAATTACGCTAAAATCTGCCGAATAACTTAAAATGAGCTATTTATGAGTTTTTTACCTTAATGGAGGTAATGA
>CAKQAD010000002.1 GCA_934215545.1 uncultured Prevotella sp. | reverse complement strand
CGATTCTTTATATATAGCCCATGTCTGATGGCATGGGAAGAGAATTCATGTATCTGTCTTCACATGCAACTAATCGCCATTTTATCCCGAATTGGGGTAATATTTGCAAGGTTTTACAACATTATCTTCGTTCAACTCGCCAAATAGAGTATTCCTAAGGTAAGACAATAATTTGTAAAAAATATAATAGCTAAAAACTAATTATTATGGGAAAAAAGGCAGTAAGAATAAACACTTACGTGTGCACACAAAATGGTGTTATACCAGAATTATAAGACAAAGAATCTATAGTTTGAGAGGCCACTAGCACTCGCTTATCTAACACACGAAATAGCCCACCAGCAACCTATGCCGGTGGGCTATTTCGTGTGTAACCATTTGCTTCTATTACATACTACTAGTCTTTGTCAATATAGCGCTTAAGTATTTCGTCGTAGGCATCGATACGGCGATCTCGCAAGAACGGCCACCAGCGACGCACGTCTTCACTATGTGCCAAATCTACATCTATTAGCACACTCTCTTCGGCATCGGCAGGAGAGCGGTGTAGCAGCTCACCCTGCGGCCCTACTACCATCGACGAGCCCCAAAACTGTATGCCGTCTGTGGCGTGGCTGGGGTCGGGCTCGAAGCCCACACGGTTTACCGACACTACGGGCAGGCCGTTGGCAACAGCATGACCACGCTGCACGGTGGTCCATGCCTCACGCTGCCGCTGCTGCTCGTCGGGACTATCGGTAAGGGCATAGCCTATGGCTGTGGGATAGATTAGCACTTCGGCGCCTTGCAATGCCATAAGACGTGCTGCTTCAGGATACCACTGATCCCAACATACAAGCACGCCAAGCTTGCCCACACTGGTGCTGATTGGGCGGAAACCGAGGTCGCCGGGGGTGAAATAGAATTTCTCATAGTAGGCAGGATCGTCAGGTATATGCATTTTGCGATATTTACCGGCTATAGAGCCATCACGCTCTATCACCACAGCGGTGTTATGATAGAGCCCGGGGGCACGACGCTCGAATAGTGAGGCTACTATCACTACGCCACACTCTCGTGCCACTGCACCAAAATAGTGGGTTGAGGGGCCTGGAATGGGTTCTGCCAAATCGAAATAGTCAACATTCTCTGTCTGGCAGAAATATGGGGTGTTGTGTAGTTCTTGTAGAACTACAAGCTGGGCACCGCTGGCTGCGAGGCTGCGTATACCATCAGCAAGTCGCTGCATATTGGCGTCGGCATTTGCTTCATTGTGTTGTTGCAAATAGCCAATCTTAAGGTGTTTCATATGTGTGTTGATTTATTGGGTTTTAATTTAAAAAAAATGATAGTGGTACGTAACATTGTATGATGCGCATTTCTCACATTATGGTTCGCCCAATGGTGAGCACGCTGATGCGCACTCCTGCCACTGCTGCCAATACCGAGGCGCATTCCAACAATGTGGCTCCTGTAGTGAACACATCGTCTACAAGCAGCAGGTGCTTGCCTTCTATGTCTCGAGGATTGACAAGGCTGAATGCACCATGCATATTGGTGATACGATTGGTGGCAGAGAGGAGGGTTTGACTTGATGTATGGCGTGTGCGCAACACAATATCGGTGCGCACGACTATGCCAGTGATGCTGCTGATGCCGCACGAGAGTTGCTGGCTTTGGTTATAACCGCGGTTCTTCTGCCTTTGCTCGTGGAGTGGCAGGGGTATGATAATGTCGATGCCATCGAAGAAGTGATGCTGGGCATATTCGGTTGCTATGATGCGCCCAAGCTCTATGCCTATGTCGGGGCGATTGCGATATTTGAGGCTATAGATGATATTGGCAGAATGTGTGTGTGGCTGATAGTACATGAATGCGGCGCAACGCTCCACGGGAATGCGTGCCCAAAACATGCGTGCCATAGAATTGTCGTAGGGTGCGACAACATCAGCGGTGCGTGGCAGCAATGCGATGCAACGGCAGCATAGCACCTGCTCGCTTAGGGCAAGGCGGCTGCTGCACGATTCGCAATAGCGGGGCAGTAGCAGATTGATTATGGAGCGCAGAACGATGAACTTCATAGCTATCTAATGGTGCTCTCTATGGGGTATTGCATTGTTAAGCAGTGTATGGAGCCGTGCTGCCTTATTATGGTGCGCGAGTCGATGCCAATAATGTCGTAACCAGGGAATGCTTCTGCCACCTGGCTCAATGCAAGGGCATCGGTGTGTGGCTGATTGTAGGTGGGCACGATTACGGCGCCATTTATTATAAGGAAGTTGGCATATGTGGCTGGCAGACGCTCGCCATCGTCGTAGATTGCGGCGGGCATGGGCAAGCGCAACAGGCGGAATGCTTCGCCATGGGCATTGCTGATGGTGGCGAGCTGCTGTTCAAGAGCTTTGAACGAGGTGTATTGTGGGTCGGCAGTGTCGTCGCAACCTACATATAGCAGTGTATTGTTGGGACAAATACGCACAATGGTGTCGATGTGGCCGTCGGTGTCGTCGCCAATGAGCTCGCCATGGTCAAGCCATACTATCTTAGTGGCTCTGAGGCGTTGCTTGAGCTGCTGCTCTATCTGCTGCTGCATGAGTGGCTGATTGCGTTGTGGTGCCATGAGGCACTGGCTTGTTGTGAGCAGGGTGCCACAGCCATCGCTCTCTATAGAACCTCCCTCGAGCACGAAGTCGTTATTGTCGACATAGGTGCCTCTCACCGCCCCACTGAGATATAGGGTGTGATTGATGGCATTATCTTTATTGGCAGCAAACTTCTCTCCCCAGCCATTAAAACGGAAGTCGAGCAGGCGACAAGGGGCATTTGGAGTGTCGCTGATGAGTGTTATGAAGGCATGGTCGCGTGCCCAAGTATCGTCGTTGTCGCACTGGACAATGTTCACACGTTGTAACTCGCTGTCGGTCAAGCTGGTGGCAAGTTGCTCTCTCGCTTCTTCTGGATACTTGGCCACAACCAATAGTGGCTGGTAGTTGGTCACCGCCTTGGCTATCTGAACAAAGGTGTCGGTGATGTCGGCAAGATAGGGCTGCCAGTCGGTATCAGCATGCGGCCATGTGAGTTGCACACATGCCTGAGGATGCCATTCGGCGGGGAGGTAATAAGTCATATATTACGAGTTTTATTAATTAAATATTCTGCAAATATGCGTGCCGCACACTCTACCTTTGCAGCGCAAGGACGATGGGCGTAATATTCGGCTGTACGTGGCGATGCCACATAGGATGTGTGTGCTTTGTCATAGCCTTTGATACCAAGCAGCTCGGCGCAGATGAGCGAGCCATTCTGACGGCGTGACTCTTCAAGTAGCTGCTGCACCACCTTATAACATGCCGACTTGCCATCACGATCGTCGCCATCAGTTTGCCCACAATCCAACCCAGCAAGTAACACCATGCCCGACACAGCACCACACATCATGCGCATGCGCCCCACTCCACCACCAAAACCTGCAGCAAGACGCTTTGCCATGATGTCGTCAAGTCCATAAAGGTCGGCAAAAGCCGACAATACAGCTTGACAACAGCCGTAGCCCTGCATAAAATTGTCTACCGCCAGCTGAATGCGGCTTTCCATAGTTTTATTATCTATCACTTGTCTCGTTTTAT
This sequence comes from uncultured Prevotella sp., assembly GCA_934215545.1. GTDB lineage: Bacteria > Bacteroidota > Bacteroidia > Bacteroidales > Bacteroidaceae > Prevotella. The sequence continues at coordinate 90,262 of CAKQAD010000002.1, read as the reverse complement.
TATTTTGTTTATGGCTTTTCGTGGATATATACCAGCATGCAACACTGCCAGGGAATGCTAGCTAATATATATTCTTGGCACAAAGTTACAATATAATAATGAGAGAGTGTAACATTTTTACGGGGTATTGCCTTTTATTGCTCAAAAAATACTATTTTTGTAGATTGTTAGCGGCTGTAAACATTAGGTATGGCTGCTTACTACCCGAAATATTTAATAGCATAAAGACAAATATAACATAGTATATGAAAAAATTCATACTCGACCTTACGGTCAACTCCGTAGAGGTGCTAAGCGACAAGCATGTGTTGCTGAAACTCACCGACGAGAAGCCATTGCCCAAAATGCTTCCTGGACAGTTTGTGGAGGTGCGCGTGGACAATTCGCCATCAACATTCTTGCGCCGACCAATATCAATAAACAATGTAGACTACGCCAACAACGAGCTATGGTTACTTGTGGCTGCTGTAGGCGAAGGCACCAAACGCCTTCAACATCTCAAGAAGGGCGACAAGCTCAATTGTGTACTACCACTGGGCAACACATTCACTATGCCATCGGATATAAACCAAAAGGTATTGCTCGTAGGCGGCGGCGTAGGCGTAGCGCCACTGCTATACCTCGGAAAGGAAATCAAGGCTATGGGCATTGAACCTACATTCTTGCTCGGAGCTCGCTCTGCAAAAGATGTGCTCGAAAAAGAACTTTTCGAGACTGTAGGAAGAGTGCTTATCACCACCGAAGATGGCTCTGAAGGAGAAACTGGATTTGTGACAAACCACTCCGTGTTGGCTAAAGAACACTTCGACATGATTGCCACCTGCGGACCAAAGCCCATGATGATGGCTGTAGCACGCTATGCATATAAAAACAATATAGCGTGCGAAGCATCGCTCGAAAACAAAATGGCATGTGGCGTAGGTGCCTGCCTATGCTGCGTAGAGAAAACAGTTGAAGGCAACAAATGTGTGTGTAAAGAAGGGCCAGTAATGAATATAAATAAATTGTCATGGCAGATTTAAGTGTAAAAATAGGCGGTTTAAAACTAAAGAATCCCGTGATGACCGCATCGGGAACATTCGGTTATGGACTGGAATTTGCCGACTTCGTGCCACTCGACGGCATTGGCGGCATCATAGTAAAGGGCACTACGCTCAACCCGCGTGAAGGCAACGACTATCCGCGAATGGTGGAGACAGCACAAGGAATGCTCAACTGCGTAGGACTACAAAACAAGGGTGTTGACTACTTCTGCAACAAAATATATCCACAGATAAAGGATATCAATACTAACATGATTGTGAACGTTAGCGGTTCAGCACCCGACGACTATGCAGAGTGTGCTGCACGCATCAACGAACTCGAAAATATTCCTGCCATAGAACTCAATATATCGTGTCCTAACGTAAAGCAAGGAGGTATGGCTTTCGGAGTTACTACTACAGGAGCAGCAAGCGTGGTAAAGGCTGTTCGACAGAGATATAACAAGCCGATTATAGTAAAGCTGTCGCCTAACGTAACCGATATCACCGAAATTGCAAAGGCAGTGGAAGCAGAAGGCGCTGACAGTGTGTCGCTGATAAACACTCTTATGGGAATGGCTATAGACATTGAACGACGACGCCCCGTGCTAAGCATTGCTACAGGCGGACTAAGCGGACCTGCCGTTAAACCTGTAGCTTTGAGAATGGTGTGGCAGGTGGCTAAAGCGGTGAAAATTCCAGTTGTAGGACTGGGAGGCATAAGCACACCTGAAGATGCCATAGAATTTCTTATGGCGGGGGCTACAGCAATAGAAATAGGCACTGCTAACTTCATTGACCCTGCAGTGACAATAAAAGTGCGCGACGGCATCAACAACTGGCTAGACAACCACGGATGCTCGTCGGTGAACGAGATAATAGGAACTGTATAAGTTTTGAATTTTGATTCGCAGCTTAAAATCGCCAACTGAGACAACTCAAAATTGCAGCTCTGTTGCATTTCAAAACTCAAAGAATCACAATTGAATAATTCAAAATCGGCGTAGCCGACAATTCAAAACTCAAAATTCAAATAAGTTTTGCAAAAGAAAGAGTTGTATGAGCGTGTGCTCAACCATTTCCGCACACAGACACCTGAAGTTACCACCGAGCTGAATTTTGGCTCGGTGTTTCAACTTTTAGTGGCTGTGGTGCTCAGCGCACAATGCACTGACAAGCGCGTAAACCAAGTAACACCTGAACTGTTTAAGGCTTTTCCTAATGCTAAAGCAATGGCAGAGGCTGACGAATTGGAGGTTTACGAATATATAAAGAGCGTATCTTATCCCAATGCCAAAACAAAACATCTTGTACAGCTTTCGCAGATGATAATGAACAACTGCAATGGTGAGGTGCCCGATAACTTTGACAGCTTAATAAAACTGCCTGGCGTTGGACGCAAGACGGCAAATGTAATGCTTGCAGTGGCTTTCGGCAAACATGCCATGCCTGTAGATACACATGTATATAGGGTAAGTCATCGACTAGGACTGGTGACACGAACCGCCGACAATCCCCAAAAAGTAGAGCAACAGTTGTGTAAACATATTCCTGCCAACGATTTGGCAAAAGCACACCACTGGTTGCTACTACACGGACGTTACATCTGCACAGCGCGCAAACCACACTGCACGGAATGTGCATTTTGTAGTTTCTGTCATAAGCGTATTGAAGGATCTAAACTCTGACACCATGCAACGCCGCATATCATCAAGACACCCTATGCTCATAGTGGCAATGGCATTGATAGTGGGCATAATTATGGGGCATAGAGCACATAATTGGATAGACACAAATACATGGCTTTGTATATTCGCACTTTCTGCAACAACGACTGCATTTACTATCGCCATGCCAAATAAGGCATGCAACTACATTACACAATACATAAGCATGGCAAGCATAGGTATTGCCACAATAGCTTTTGGGGCATGGAATACAAACAGATGCATCAACAACTTAAACATAGCAAGCAATGATATGCCTGAAACTTATAGGGGTGTGGTGGCATGCCAACCTGTAAAAGGCAAAAAGTCTGTCAGGTGCGAGATAATCGTAACACGTGGACGGCTGAAAGGACATCATATCATGGCATATTTAGGTAATAATGCGGCAGAACAATTGCAAGTGGGTTGTGGCATTGAGGCTACATCGGTGATAACACCTACATGTGTCGACAGCAAACAAAATAGTGTAAACAGCAAACAAGCAAACAAAAGAAACCAATTGCCATACAAAAAACAAGCATCGTATAACACATGGCTAAAAGCACAAAACATCAGCGGCACTACATATATTCCAGGGCATAGATGGCAACGCTGTAAGCCCGACATACAAAAGTTGGCACTAATGTGCCGACTGAGGGTACGCCTATTGACTATGCGCTCAGCGGTATTAACACACATGGCAACATACGACATGAACGACGAGGCCTTTGGTGTGGTGGCTGCCATGTCGCTGGGATATCGCTCACATATAAACGACACCTTGCGACAATCATATGCTACAAGTGGGGCATCGCACGTACTTGCATTGTCAGGACTTCATCTGGGCATTATATATTCTATTCTTACATATATATTGATGGCACGCCGAAAGCGCAATGTTCTTACACAAGCCATTATAATTACGACGATATGGACATATGCAGCGCTTGTAGGAATGGGACCAAGCGTGGTGCGCTCGGCTATAATGATGAGCATGATGAGCATCTGCATGCTGCGACAACAAGGGGCTATATCGACAAATGCTTTGGCAACAGCAGCAGCGACAATACTCGCAATGAGTCCGTTGAGCATTACCGACATCGGCTTCCAAATGTCGTTTGTGGCAGTGGCAGCAATATTGGCTATAAACAGCCTCATAAACGACACGGCATTAACCACACTTATGCCACGCAAACGATTTTGGCGGTGGATGTGGCAAATGGTAATTATTTCTGTGGCTGCACAAACGGCAGTGGCACCACTGTCTGCAATGTACTTCAATAGTTTACCAATGTACTTCGTCATTACTAACTTCGTGGCAATACCATTGACAACTATTATACTTGGTCTTACAATTTGTGTTGTGGCACTAACACCATTGCCTGCCTTACAGCATATTGTTGTATCGATGCTCGGAGCAACAACAAATGGTCTTAACTCTGCACTCACCACGATTGCCAATCTACCTGGTGCAAGCATCAACAACCTACATCCCACTTGGATACAGGTTGCAATTGCTTATGCCATGCTTATAGCACTATGGGTGGCTGCAAAAAAAGCAACAAGGATTATCGCAGTTTATTCATAATTTGCTGCCTGGCCGACTGTAGTCCAGGAGAGAGCGGTGCGCAACTCATCATTTCAAGTGTTTGACGAAGCTCTGAAAGTAAATCTGGCCAATAACGCATCTGCTTGTAAGCAAGCTTTATACATTGCGCCCTGATTGCATAAGGCGATTTTTGATCTGTGAGTCGCATCAAACAGTAGTCAATAAAATCAGTACGAACGTCTTCTTCATAAAATGGTTGACGAAGAAGAATACAAAGAATAAGACGCAACTTGCTAGTATTATGCTCCAATAAACTTCTATTTATAAAATTGTCTCGCTTGGAACAAAGCCATTGGTTGTCGACAGATGCTAAATGAGAGAACACCCAAAGGGCATTAGTTGAAATACGATTATCATCATCGAATGTCATTTGATATAATTTCTCCTTATAAACATCGTTAGGCTCGCCTTTGATAAATAGAACGATATTCTTTATCTCATCCTTAGTGAGACGATGATTGAGCAAGGATTTATATATCATAAACTAAAAGTTTTAAAGACTTGATTCGATTTTATAACACAAATCTACAACAATAAAGACACTCAGCAAAACAATTGACAAACTATTATCACACATACGCAAATACAACAAATAAAAAATGGTTGATAATTCGATTAAAAACGAACTATCAACCATTTTTTTATTTTTGAGTTTTGAATTTTGAAATGCAGCAGAACTGCAATTTTGAGTTTTGAGTTGTCTCAGTTGGCGATTTTAAGCTGCGAATTCAAAATTCAAAACTCCTATAATGCTGTTGCCGCTACAAGCCAGCCATAAACACAACTGCATACGCCGAAGAGCAATACGCCAATGGTGCAGATGGCAAGGGCAGTGCGTGTGGCACCGTCGCTCTTGAATGTAGCAAGTGGGGTGTCGGTCTTGTTAATGTACATGCACTTCACTATCTTCAAATAGTAGTAGAGTGATGGAACGGTGTTAACCAACGCCAGGAACACTACTGCATAGGCGATATTTGAACCCTGCTGGGCGGCTGCCATGAATACAAAGAACTTACAGAACATACCTGCAAATGGAGGAATACCTGCCAATGAGAAGAGAGCGATAGTGAGGAGGAACGACAGTTTGGGGTTGGTGCTGTAGAAGCCATCAAACACCGACATTTCTGTGTTGCCCTTACCACGTGTCTCAACAACATTGATAACAGTAAATACTGCCATGTTGGCTGCCACATAGATGAGCACATAGTACATTAAGGCTGTCAAGCCCATTGCCTCGTTGCCAACAGCAGCAAGCATGATGTAACCAGCCTGAGAAATAGAACTGAATGCCATGAATCGCTTAAGCTCTGTCTGGCGAAGTGCGAAGAGGTTGGCAATAGTAATGGTGAGCACTATTACAATGTACATCAGTGTCTGATAGTATTCTGTCATCGGACCAAATACCTTCAGCAAGATTGTCATCAAAGCGAAGGCGGCAGCGCCCTTAGACACTACACTCAGATAACCAGTAACAGCTGTTGGTGCACCCTGGTAAGTGTCGGCTGTCCAAAAGTGGAAAGGCACAAGAGAAATCTTAAAGCCAAGGCCACTAAAGAAGAACACCAAACCCATAATGGTCAATGGGCTTGCGCTGATCTTTGCTGCCATATCGTCGAAGTAGAGTGTGCCACAAGCACCATAAAGGAACGATATGCCATAGAGCATCACACCGCTTGAGAATGTAGCAGTGAGGATGAATTTGGCGGCTCCCTCTGCCGAAATCTTCTTGTACTTGTCGAAGGCAACAAGACATGCCATTGGCACCGATGCCATTTCAAGACCAAGGAAGAACATGAGGAAATGTCCTGATGAAATCATCATGTACATACCAAGCAATGTAGAGATGATAAGCTCATAGAACTCTCCTTCCTTGCGTAGCACATCCTCACGCTCAATCCATGACTGAGCCATAACAACAACAATGTACGCTCCGGCTGTAAGGATGACCTTCATAACCTGAGCGGCAGCTGTAGCCGTATAAAGACCTGCAAATGCCTCAGCAGGCTGAGCATTGAAGCATAACACAACTTGAGCTACCAACAAAGCACATGTCAGCATGCTCAATGTAGCGTGTTTCTTCTCACCTTTCAAAATAAGGTCGGCGAGGAATACTATCACGAGGATTGCCATCAGGCCTGCCTCGGGTATCATATTAAAAAACTGACTATAATCCATTTTTTATTGCTGAACAGTTATTAAAGTGTTGGTATTACGCTAAGAATAGGAGCTACTGCATCGTTGATTACGTGGCTTGCCCATATTGGGAACGAACCAAGACCAGCAACACAGAAGATGAGGCAGCACACAGCAAAGCGCTCATCCCAGGTAGCATCTGTAAGCTCCTCGAAGTGTGGATTCTTAACCTTCTCAAAGAGGATGAAACCTACTGTACGGAGAATGTACACGGCGGTAACAACGATAGAGGTGATGGCAATTACGGTGCAGCAACGATGGAATGTGTCGGCATTCTCAAACGATCCATTGAAGATGGTCATCTCGGCAATGAAGCCAGAGAAGCCAGGAAGACCGAGGTTGGCCAAACCTGCAATCACATAACCTACAGAGAGGAACGGCATAATCTTCATCAAACCGCCAAGCTCACGGATGTCACGTGTGTGTGTACGACCATAAATCATACCGATGAGGGCGAAGAAGAGAGCAGTCATCAAACCATGAGAGAGCATCTGAAGGATAGCACCTGTACAGCTCACCTTTGTCATCATCAACAGAGCGAAGAGCACCAAGCCACAGTGTGAAACTGAAGAGTAAGCGTTGATGAACTTCAAGTCGGTCTGAACACATGCAGAGAATGCACCATAAACTACAGAGATTGTGGTGAGGATAAGGAATATCCAAGCCAAATTATGAGCAGCCTGTGGCAAGAGGAACATGGCGATACGGAAGCAACCATAACCACCAAGCTTCATGAGCACACCGGCGTGGAGCATTGACACCGAAGTAGGGGCACATCCGTGACCAATTGGTGACCATGTGTGGAATGGGAACAGAGCACCAAGTACACCGAATCCAATAAACACAAACGGGAACAACACGTTCTGAACGGCTGTAGGGATGTGGTTGTTGTGAGCAATCTCAAGGATGCTCATTGTTGTGCCACCATTGAAGAAGTAGATACCTACCAAACCGAGGATGATGAGAGCAGAACCGCCCATAAGCATCAGCGTAAGCTTCATAGCTGCATACTCCTTGCGACCAGAACCCCAAAAACCAATCAAGAGATACATTGGGATGAGGGCTACCTCATAGAACATAAACATGGTGAATAGGTCGATAGAGATGAAGAAACCATAAACACCTGTCGAAAGCAATGTGAACCACATGAAGAACTCCTTTGTCAGAGGCTTCAGTTTCCATGATGCGAATGTTCCTGTGAACACAATGATGCTTGAAAGCAAAAGCATAACAACGGAAATACCATCAACACCAACCTCGTAGTTGATGTGGAGTGATGGAAACCATTCCGTAGTGGCGCGGAGAATCATCTCCTCGGTGTTGCCAGCTGCACGCTCACCGATAAAGTGGAGTGTGAGCCATACGCTCAGTGCCAAAAGGCAAGACGAACCGGCAACCATCACACCACGCACCTGATTGATATTGCGCGCAATCCAAAGACCAAGCAACATCAATACAGGGATTACTACGAATAAACTTAATATATTCATATTTTAATTATAAGCAAAGTAATAATAATGTTAAAGCTACCGTACCAGTGAGGAACCAAACGGCATACTGACGAACATCGCCACTCTGCCATGGGCGAATGGTCTCACCTGCCTCGTTAGCACCCCAAGCAGTGAAGTCGATAAGACCATTGATGATCTTCTCGTCAATCCATTGTGCCGGACGACTAACAAAACGGAACAGAATCTTGTGTGTGACAAACTGATAAACCTCGTCCATATAGAAGCGCTTGTAAGCCCAACGATGCAAACGTGGGAAAGTGGCATACAGCTTGTCGGCAATAGGTTGCTTCTCACCCTTATAGATGTATGTTGCAAGGGCGATAGAAAGAATAGCAATTACTGTAGAAGTGCCTGCTACCTGAGGGTCGAAGTGAATGGTGTAGCTTGTACCTGCTGCACTTACAAACGAACCGAAGCTTGCCCACTCCCAATTAAGGAAACCGCCAAGGGTGGTGACAACACCAACACCCACTGTTATAATGCTCAGGAACACGAGCGGGAAGGTCATTGCAGCAGGTGCCTCATGCGGAGTGTGATGAGCATGAAGTTCCTTGTTCTCTGTACCCCAGAAGATGCCGTAGTAAAGACGGAACATATAGAATGCTGTCATGGCTGCAACACCAGTCATCCACCAACCGCAAAGCGGTGAGTAAGCGAAGCATGCTGAGATAATCTCGTCCTTAGAGCTGAAGCCTGAGAAGAACGGAATACCAGCAATGGCAAGACAAGAGATGAGGAAGGTGATGTGTGTGATTGGCATGTACTTGCGCAAACCACCCATTGTAGACATCTCATTTGAGTGAACAGCGTGGATGATGCAACCAGCACCAAGGAACAGACATGCCTTAAACATAGCGTGTGTGAACAAGTGGAACATTGATGCCATGTAGCCAAGCTGTGCGTGGTTGTCGAGAGCTGCACCATGATGACCTGGCAGACAAACACCAAGTGCTACCATCATAAATGCAATCTGAGAGATTGTAGAGAAGGCAAGCACACGCTTGATGTCGCTCTGTGCACAAGCAACAGCTGCGGCATAGAAAGCAGTGAAAGCACCTACAACAACTACTACACTGAGGGCTTGAGGAGCATACTCTATCCATACAGGGAACAGACGCGCAATCTGGAATACACCAGCAACTACCATGGTAGCAGCATGGATAAGAGCTGATACTGGAGTTGGACCCTCCATAGCGTCTGGCAACCAAATGTGCAATGGGAACATTGCTGACTTACCAGCACCACCAATGAACATCAGCACAAGAGCTGTTGGCAGAATCATACCGCCAGCAGCAAGAGCGCGAGTGCTATCAACAGCAGTGAAAGCAGCTACACCATTGCCATAAACTATCTCGGTTCCAGTGAACGAGAAGTTGTAGCTTCCTGTGTAGTAACCGAAGATAAGTATACCAATAAGGAAGAACATATCGGCAAAACGGGTCACAATGAACGCCTTCTTCGAAGCATGTACGGCTGCCTTCAAAGTGTAATAGAAACCGATGAGAAGATAAGAGCTTACACCCACAAGCTCCCAGAACATATACATCTGGAAGATATTGGTGGCAAGCACCAATCCGAGCATTGACATCGTGAAGAGAGAAAGGAAAGCGTAGTAGCGCTGGAAGCCTTTCTCGCCGTGCATATAGCCGAACGAATAGATGTGCACCATGAGGCTGACCGTAGAGATGACGATGAGCATCATCACCGAAATCGGGTCGAGCAGGATGCCAAGATCGAAATGCAGATGGCCAAGCGGCAACCATGTGACATTGTATGGCACGAAAGTCGCGAAGGTTCCGTCAGCAAGACGATCGGCTGTGAAATACTGGAACGCAGTGAAATAGCTGAGGATTGTCACCAAGCCCAAAGAGCAGGTGCCGATTAACCCGGCTGTCCTGTGCGACCAGGAATACTTCTTGTTTACGAATTCCGGCAGACCGATAACCAGAAAACTGATAAGCGGCAACAGAAGAATCCATATTGAATATGTAAAATCCATAATCTATTAATATTTCATGTTTTCAATACTGTTCACCTGATCGCTGTGGAAATTGCGGTAAACGTTGATAATAATCGCGATTGCTACAGCACTTTCAGCTGCACTCACACCAATAGAGAAAAGGGTCATGAAAAAGCCCTCAAACTCTCTATCAAAGAAGAGCAGACGATTGAAAGCTGCAAAGTTCAAGTCGACAGCATTAAGCACAAGCTCTATAGAGACAAGCATTGCTATCAGATTACGACGAGTGATGAATCCATACACGCCGATGAAGAACAAAAGTGCACTAAGCACAAAATAACATTCTACTGGTACCATAATTACTTGTCCTCCTTTTCTTTACGTGCTACAACAATTGCGCCAATGATACATGCCAGCAAGAACACTGAGATGAACTCAAAGGGCAATACATACTGATACTTTTCTGAACCAAGAAGAGCATTGCCAATGGTCTGCATTTCCACCTCCTTGCCTTCTGAAGCAAGAGTAAGGAAACCATTCTTAAGCTGGATGCCAGCAACAGTTACAAGACCAACAATGCACACCAATGCGTAAGATAACGCACGGCTGCCCTTTACACGCTCTACCATGCCCTGAAGAGTGCGTTTGCTCACAAGTTGCACAGCGAAGATATACATCATCACCATACCACCAGCATATACGCTAATCTGGGCTGCACCAAGATAGGTGTAGTCGAGCAGAAAGTAAAGACCTGCCACTCCAAGGAGCACGAAAAGCAGGAATGTGATTGAACGCATAATGCGTTTTGTCATTACGCACATGACAGCTGAGCCAAGGATGACTACTGCCAAAATGCAAAACATTACTAAACTTGCCATTTCTTTTACTCCTTATTTGGTTTTAGTGTTAAAAGTTCCGATTTCAAAGTCGGCCCCACCATCAATGATATTTGGCAATGAGCCACCCTTATAATCTTCTTTGTCGAGGTGAAGCACAAGAGCATCACGTTCAAACACAGAATTTTCAAAATCGTTGACAAACTTAATGGCACCGAAGTTGCAAGCATTGACACAAAGTTCACAGAACATGCAGTCGCCAAGATCGTACTGATAGTCAACAAGCTGCTTTTTCTTCTTGCCTGTCTCTGGGTTCTCCACCATCTGAGACAATATCTTGATGGTGCCATTCGGACAAGCCTTCTCGCAAAGAGTACATGCAGTACACTTTAATGCGCCATTCTCATCACGGTTCATCACCAGGCGACCGCGATGACGGGCGGCAATGTGGAGAGTGGTCTTGCGGTTCTCGGGATACTGCTCAGTGCTCTTCGGTGTGAAGTACTCCTTCCAAGTGGTCTTCATACCTACGGCAAGAGTCTTCACAGCGGCTCCGATTTCTCCGAAATATGATTTTTTGTTTTCTTCCATTGTTTTAATAATGTGTTTTTTAGAAGTGCCAACCGAAGGCCACAACTACAGTCATGAGAATCAGGTTGATAAGACACAAAGGCATGAGGTATTTCCACTCAAGCTTCAGTATCTGATCGATACGCAGACGGGGGAAGGTCCAACGCACCCACATGAGCAGCCATACTACAGCGAAGGTCTTACCAAGGAACCATACGATGCCAGGAATAGCATTCAACATGCTATCAACAGCCACAACGCCGATGTTGAAAGGTGCCCAACCACCAAGGAATACTGTGGTGGCAATGCCTGAAACTACAAAGAGGTTAAGATACTCGGCAAGGTAATAAAAGCCGAATCCCATACCTGAATACTCGGTGTGATAACCAGCAGTAAGCTCCGACTCTGCCTCAGCCAAGTCAAACGGGCCGCGGTTTGCCTCAGCATTACCTGCAACAAGGAACACGATGAAGGCAATGATGGCAGGAATATGGCCCTTGAATATAAGCCAACCAAAAGCGCCAGTCTGAGCCTCAACAATGCCGCTCACACGCATTGTGCCAGTGAGCACTACTGCAGTGATAAGACAGAGGGCAAGCGACATTTCGTAAGAAATGAGTTGCACTGCACCACGCATAGCCGAAACTACCGAGTACTTGTTGTTAGAGCCCCAACCAGCCATGAATATACCCACGATGCCGATGCTTGAAATAGCCGACATGAGGAACAGGCCTACATTGAAATCGAGCACTTCAGCACCATTGTTCCAAGGAAGGAACGAGAATGTGCCTACTGAAGCTATTATCACAAGGAAAGGAGCTACATAATAGAGGAGTTTGTCAGCACCGTCAACGGCAAAGATCTCTTTGATGAGCATCTTAAGCACATCGGCAAACACCTGGAACACACCCCAAGGACCTACACGCATCGGGCCAAGACGGCACTGGAAATAGGCGCAGACCTTACGCTCCATGAAGATCAAGATGATAGCAAGGATGGCATAGCCTGCAAGAATGCAGACACCAACCAAGATACACTCGATCAGTATTGTCCAAAAATCTCCAAGACCACAGGTCACTGAGAGGAGATTATGGAACCAGTTTGTTACTACACTAAAGTCAAACATTTTATTTAAATTTTGAGTTGTGTTTTTTTGAATTTTGAATTTTTGTGGCAAGCCATAATTTTGAATTATGAGTTGTGTGTGTTATGAGTCAAACAATTCAATATTCAACATCGGCGTAGCCGACAATCCAATATTCAAAAATCAACATTCCTTTTAACGGTCGATATCGGGAATTACGAAGTCGATAGCTGCACCTGTTGTAATCAAGTCGGCAATCTTCTGTCCACGAAGCATCGGATCGAGAGCACCAGTCAAAGTCAGACCCATCGGACGCATCTTCATACGATAAGGACTCTTATCGCCCTTAGAGTCGAGATATACGCCGAACTCGCCGCTGGCTCCCTCTACAGAGAAGTACCACTGGCCTTCTGGCACCTTGATAATAGGCTTCTGCTTGATGTAGAATTCGCCTTCTGGAATATTGTCGATGAGCTGCTCTATGATGTTCAAACTCTGATAGAGTTCCTTTATATGGCAATAGTAGCGATCCATTGAGTCGCAACCAGTCATGGTTATTTCCTCCCACTCCACCTTGTCGTAAAGGTCGTATGGATGACGCTTGCGGGTGTCGTTCTTCCATCCAGCAGCACGTCCGGCAGGACCTGTAACACCATAATTGATGCAATCCTCAAGACCCATAGGACCTACGCCTACCAAGCGGTTATGAGTAATCACATTGTCGCCAAACACATCGAGATATTCCTGAATCATCGGACGCAGATACTTGCAGAGTTTCTTTGTATTCTCTACAAACTTTGGATCGATGTCGGCCTGGAGTCCACCAATACGATAGTAGTTCTGTATCAAGCGACCACCTGTTGTCTCTTCCATAACATTGAGCACATGTTCACGGTCGCGCATGCAGTAAAGGAATGCAGTCAAAGCACCCAAGTCCTGAGCTGTACAACCAAGATAGAGCAAGTGCGAGTCAATACGCTGCAACTCGTCCATAATGGTACGGATATAGTGTATGCGGTCGCTGAGCTCAATGCCTATACCCTCCTCTATCACTCCAACAAGTGCATGACGATGCATCATAGCAGAGAGATAGTTCAGACGGTCGGTAAGTGCCAATGTCTGTGGATAGGTCATACCCTCCCACATCTTCTCTATACCACGATGTATGTATCCAAGATGCGGATAAACGCGCTTTACCTTCTCACCATCGAGCACTGTCTGCAAACGCAACACGCCATGGGTTGATGGGTGATTAGGGCCGATATTCACTACAAATTCGTCCTCACCGAAGAGTCGCTTCTTAGTAGCCACAAGATGTCCATCGGCATTAAGAGAGTATTCCACAGTGAAGTCAGACTCAGGTTCATCGGTCAATGGGAACTGATTGGCCTCAGGACTCATATCGAAGTCCTTACGCAATGGATATCCGTTAAAATCAGTACGCAAGAAGAGACGACGCATGTCTGGATGTCCAAGGAACTTGATGCCTACAAAGTCGAACACCTCGCGTTCAAGGAGTTCTGCCGACTTCCACAGATTTACCACTGTTGGCAACACATCGCTACCATCTACCTTCTTGGCGATAGCTTTCACAGAGCAACGCTCATTGTTGTCGGTATTCTCAAGGATATAGATACATCCATAGCCTTCCTCACCAAAGTCCTCACCGATTATAGTAACAAGGTAGTCGAAATGTTTCTGGTTCTTCAGTTTCGACATCTCACCCGCAAAACGGTCGAATGAGAGTTCAATATTTTCAAGTTTCATATCTTACACCTTATTAAATTAATCAGTTAGACCTTTCTTTACGTCGAAATCCTCAGGTACATTGTTCACAACGATAGTCTCACGCTTTGCCTCACTGGCAAGAGCCTCGTTGCTGAGTCCGTGCAATCCACCCTTCGACATAGAGAGTTGTTTCTCTTCCTTAGTCATCTTATGGTTTGCACCACCAAAGAATTTCTCCACCTTCACCTTGCGCTGAAGCTGCATCATACCATAGAGGATTGCCTCTGGACGTGGAGGACAACCTGGCACATACACATCAACAGGAACAATCTCTGAGATGCCACGCACCACATTGTATGAATTCTTGAACGGACCACCAGAAATAGCGCAACCGCCCACAGCTACAACATACTTAGGCTCTGCCATCTCGTCGTAAAGACGCTTGAAGACTGGTGCCATCTTGTTGGTGATAGTGCCAGCACACATGATAAGGTCGGCCTGACGTGGAGAGTTACGAGTTACCTCAAAACCGAAGCGAGAGAAGTCGTAACGGGCGCAACCCACTGCCATAAATTCAATTCCGCAGCATGATGTACCAAAGGTTAATGACCACAAAGAGTTGGAACGACCCCAGTTGATAGCCTGGTCAAGCGAACCCAACACTACATTGACGCCTCCTTCATGGAGCTCGTCTACGATTTTCTCAAGGCCCTTATTGTCCTTGAACTCATCGTAAGGAATACTCTTGATGACAGGTTTTCTTACTTCCATTCCAACGCTCCTTTCCGCCAAGCGTAAGCAAGGCCAAATACCAATACCAGCATAAAGAAGCCTACACTCGCAAGAGCCATGACTCCATACTGCTTGACGACTACTGCCCAAGGGTAGAGGAACAATGTCTCAATGTCGAACATCAAGAAAAGGATAGCAAAGAGATAGTAACCCACATGCACTGGAATCCAAGAGGTTCCGCGTGTAGGAATACCACACTCAAAAGGCTGCCCCTTAACTGGGTTGTACGACCGAGGGCCTATGAGTTTGGCAACTACATATGCACCCACTACCAATACAACAGCCGTCAAGATGACTGTGATTAATAAGATAAAATCCATAAAAATTAAAAAAATAATTTCTTTGTCTACGTAGAATACTTTGTAGAAAGTACCCGAATTGCAATTTTCAGTTTGCAAAGTTAGCAATAAATATTGGAATGATATGGGTAGTTTTTTAGATTTTTTTGGATTGTTGGGAATAAAAGCGTAATTTTGCACGCCCTAAAGCAAAAACAACTTAAATCATGCAAACATGTTTATAGTAGTTATATTTATATTTATAGGTATAGCAATAGGCTACATTGTGCGCCACAGAGCTGCATCAGATGCCAGCTTGCAAACCTTTACTGACATGATATCACGACTCACGACATGGCTAATCTGGCTACTTTTGTTGCTACTCGGCATAGAAGTAGGTAGTAACAAACAGCTCATTTCTGCACTGCCCACACTCGGCATAGAGGCTTTACTATTATCATCATGCGCCACACTCGGTAGCTGCGCCTTGGCATGGGCGCTATGGAAAACAATGAAAGGAAGCGACAAACCATGAAAGGAAGTTTGATAGTAGTAGCTTTCTTCATTGCTGGAGTGGCACTGGGACGCATCGATAGCGTAACTTCACGGGCAATGGGAGGCAATATGGGCTTTGTGGCTCTATGCGGTTTACTACTTTGCGTTGGCATCGGCATCGGCATTAATCCTGACATGAAAAACGACATAAAGAGTCTGAGCATGCGCATGACCCTCTTACCTGTAGCAACCATAATAGGTTCATGGTTGGGGGCTGTGGCTGCATGGGGTATCATGAACAATGACATCTTAACAATATGGCAGCAGCGCTCAATTGCCGACTGCCTGGCAGTGGATAGTGGCTTTGCTTACTATTCGCTATCAAGCATCTTTATCACCGAATATCGTGGAGCGGAACTCGGTACTATTGCTCTATTGGCAAATATCATACGCGAGATGTACACTCTACTACTGAGTCCGCTGATAGCAAAATGGTTCGGTCCATTGGCACCGATATCGGCAGGTGGTGCAACGACAATGGACACTACCCTACCCATCATCACACAGACGGTGGGCACACGCTATACTGCCTTGAGCATATATCATGGCTTTGTGGTAGACTTCAGTGTGCCATTCGTTGTGACAATGTGGTGCACAATGGCTGCTTAATAAAGCACAATATATGCACGACACAATAACCTATCATAAAATCACCTAATTACTTTGACTCAAGATATGTGTGCTTGAATATATCAGGATGAATGGCTTTACCTTGAATTATATCTTCTATCACTCCCCCTTTGATATATAGGAAGGTGGGCACCACTCTTATTGATTTAGCGAGTTCTGCACCTACCTCTATTATTTGGAAGTCGGGATTAAAGATTTCCATAAAGTGCTTCTTTCCCTTTCCTCCCACATTAATACCTATAATACGCTGGGCCACATTTGCCTTCTCATACTGCATAAAATTATTCATACTATCCCAACAGCTGGGGCAGTCGTAAGAGAACACATACACAGCATAAGTAGAGTCTTTGTCGAGAGTTAAATATTGCGACAATTGTGTATCAGCTAAAGGCTTACCAAAAAGCGGATGTGTAGGAGCTAATGACTCGGGGATGCGGAAGGAGCGTCCCTCAAAGAATGCAGCCACCACAATAACAAGACAAAATGCAACCTTAAACCATGGCTTTAAACTGCTGTCCTCTGTGCCTCTCATCATCATGAACACTGCAAGTGCCATAAGCACCACATTACGCACATATACTAATATAGGCTTTGTATTTAGCAACGGATTATCGCCAAAGCAACCGCAATCCTTTACACCATGGAAAATGTTGGCATAGGCAAATGCCAATGTGAAAGCAGCCACGCTGACAAAGGTCAGCATGCCACACACCTTTGGTTTGAAATTGGCAATGAGCAATAAGCCCAATGCCAATTCAAATAAGACTATTATAGGTGCCATAAACGAAAATTGTGGCAACCCATAACTCTCTATCACCGTTTGAAAGGTGTCAATATGACCTACTTTGCTAAAGCTTGAATACAAGAAGATGACGGCAAGTAGTATTGCCGCCGACCTCGTCATTATTCTGCATGACACACTTCGCATGCATAGCCTCCTCTTCTACATCCTTCCATCGATTCAAAGCAAGTGCCATGTCCGTCGTTATAACGATATGCACAACACGATTCTGCAGTACTACACCAATAAGGTGCACCATCATCACAGTGTTTGTCGTCGTCACACGATGCGAAAGCTACGATAGCCATTGCCGATGCCAATGCAAAAAAGCAAAGATTCTTGATTTTCTTCATAATATTACAATTTTTGTGGTTGTTAAAATAGTTATTTTCATCAGTATTGCAAAGATAGGAATGTATTTTCTAACAAACAAGAAAAGAGCAGATTATTTTCACAAAAGCAAATACTTTTTTACTATTTCAATACAAATTCCTATTTTTATAAATTCGATGTCTATTATATAGCAATTAGCAATCGCTAATCTTTTCCATTTCAACCATAGAAGCCGATTTTCAAAAAATATATAATGCAATACTTGGAAACAACAAAAGGGCCGAAAAGAATAAATCTCTTCGACCCTTAACTGTTTATACTCTTAGGTTAAATCACCCTTTAACTTATATTTTCTTAATTGCGTTATTTCAACTCACGTTCAAAGAAATTAGCCACCTGTCTCAGCAGATGATTACGTGTATTGGCACCAAAAATACTGTGGTTGCGGTTGGTATATAGTAGTTCGCTGAAATCTTTGTCGGCTTGTACCAATGCCTCTGAATACTCAAATGTATTTTGTGGATGTACGTTATCATCGGCAGTGCCATGACATAACAGCAATGCTCCATGGAGTTTTGGGGCACGCTCTATTGGATTGTCAGCATATCCATCAGGGTTTTCCTTTGGTGTGCGCATAAAGCGCTCTGTATATACTGTGTCGTAGAATTTCCAGTTGGTAGGTGGAGCTATAGCTACACCTGCTTTAAACACAGGACGTCCCTCACTCATACTCATCAGAGTGTTGAATCCTCCATAGCTCCATCCCCATATGCCTATGCGATCCTTGTCTATATAAGGTAGTGAACCAAGATACAGAGCGGTCTCAACCTGGTCTTTCGACTCAAGGGCACCTATATTCAGGTATGTACATTTTTCGAATTCAGATCCACGACCACCAGTGCCACGTCCATCCACACACACTACAATAAAACCATGTTGTGCCAGATAAGAGTCAAAGGCACCTCCATTGCCCATTGAGCCAGCATGCCATGCATTAATAACCATCTGCGAGCCAGGACCACTATATTGGTGCATTATGACAGGATACTTATGCGAAGCATCAAAGTTAGCTGGGCGCAACATCCATCCATTAAGTTCAACTCCCTCGGATGTCTTGAAGGTAAATGACTCACGCTTACAGAACCCATATTGTGATATAAGCGTTTTCAGTTCAGCATTGTCTTGTAGTGTAGACACCACCTTACCATCACGTGTGCGTGTGGTCACTACATATGGAGTGTTATAATCGCTCCAAGTGTTTACAAAATACTGGTAATCGGCAGAGAACAACGCTGTGTTCCATCCTTCTTTATCAGAGAGTCGTTGAATTTTGCCATTGCGGTGTGCCACATATATCTGTCTGTCGGTGGCGCCAAGAGCTGCTGCTTGGAAGAATATGTCACCAGTTCTTGCATCACACCCATACACAGAAGTGATATCATAGTCGCCACCAATGGTGCGCAGCAGTTGTCCGTTCATATTATACATATAAAGCTTGGTGAAACCGCTACGATCACTGGGCAGCAATATTTCATTGCCCACAATGATAGTGCTTGCCATAGCCTCCTCGCGCACATATTTAGGAACCTCTTCCTTAACTATAAGTTGCGCCACAGTGCTTCGTGGATTGGCAGCATACAGGCACAACTGATCCTGATGACGATTCATGGTATACACAATTATGCGCATTGGATCATTGGTGGCCTTTATGCGTGGCATATAACCATCGGCATCGAGAGGCACCTGCAGACGATTTATCTTGTGCGACTTGATGTCGTAACTCCACGCTGAGACTGTGCTATTGGCATGTCCTGCCTTAGGATACTTATATGTGTAGAGTCCAGGATAGTCGGCATTAGCTATTTTCTCAGGTTCCAATCCCTTATACATCTGCAATGAATAGCTCTCAACGGCAGCCTCATCATAGCGCAACCAGCATATCATTGTGCCGTCGGCATTGAATGTCAGGGCACGATTGAAGCCAAACTCCTCTTCATTTACCCAATCGGGCAGTCCGTTTATCACCTCACCACGACTACCATCCTTTGTAACCTGTATCTCGGCATTGTCGTAGAGCAGCTTCACAAGAAATATATTTCCCTCGCGCACGAAAGCCACCTGCAATCCGTCTGCCGACCATATAGGCACCTGTTGCGGGCCACCATCCGATAATGTCTCAAGTTTTTTTGATGCTATATTATATATGTAATATACAGCAGTAAACGAGCGACGATATATGCGCTTTGTCTTTGTCTGTATAAGCATGCGTGTTCCATCTGGCGACAATATATAGCCATCAAAATCGTTGATTTTGCGACCTATAGTGTTGTCTACATCAAACATAACACTAAGACGCTTTCCAGTTTTGAAAGAGTAGCATTCCACACGCTTACCATCATCGCTGATACGGGCATAAGTGTCGGTGCCTTCAATTGGATTAATGCCTCTCACGGTCTTTGCCGAGAATTTGTCGCCGGCAACATCGGCAATAGTAAGCTTCTGTGCCGACATATTTGCTACAAACATAAACAATGCTGTAAGAATTAATAATAATCGGTTCATTAATTTATTGTTTTTATTAATTGTTTTATTTCGTTGCTGCCCACCAATGTGATAATATAGGCATTCCGCAGCCACGATTAATCTGGATTGCACATGCGAAATGCAAAATTCAAAAGTCTAAATGCAAAGTTAAATCTTTTTTCTGTACTTTTGCAGTTAAAACGCTCAAATATAGTTAATGACACCGCAATTATACAACGACTATGGCACATGGATAAGGTGCAAATTTCCTTATAGAGTGCAAAAGATATCTATTGATGCAGGCTTTTCATGCCCAAACCGCGATGGCAAGATAAGCCATGGGGGTTGCACCTTTTGCGACAACCGCACCTTCAATCCGTCTTACTGCCAACCACACAAATCAATAAGCGAGCAGCTCAAAGAAGGCAAAGATTTCTTTGCACGCAAATATCCCAACATGAAATATTTGGCTTATTTCCAGGCCTACTCCAATACTTATGCACCTCTCGATGTGCTCAAGCGCCGCTATGAAGAAGCTCTAAATGTGGAAGACGTTGTAGGATTGGTAATTGGCACTCGTCCCGATTGCATTTCAGAGCCATTGCTCAACTATCTTGAACAGCTCAACAAACAATGTTTTCTCACCATTGAATATGGCGTTGAGTCGGTGAGTGATGCTACTCTACAGCGTATCAACAGGGGGCACAACTTTGAGTGTTCAAAACAAGCAATATGTGCCACACACGAAAGGGGCATTATAACAGCAGCACACATCATACTCGGATTGCCAGGCGAAACTGCCGACAACAATATAGAGCAGGCATCCATTATATCTGAGTTGCCGATAGACATTCTGAAACTACACCAACTGCAGATTATAAAGGGCACAACACTTGCCAATGAATACACTCAAAATCCTTTCCATCTGTATTCTGCCGATGAATATATCAACCTATGTCGCCGTTATCTGGAGCGTTTACGCCCTGACATTGTAATAGAAAGATTCGTCAGTCAGTCGCCTGCCGACATGCTTATAGCACCTAAATGGGGACTGAAAAACCATGAGTTTACCGACAAATTCAACAATCACATGCGACGTATGGCATCGTGGCAGGGAAAATTGTTGGCAGACAATGCCGACAAGTAAAACTCAAAATTCCACAAAGAATAGCACATATATGCACGAAAATAATTAACTTTGCATAGTTATAGGTGTACTCGCCTGCGCCACATGTGCAAACACACACCGTCCAAAAGAGCAAGAAAAACAAAAAACAAAGATATGACAACAGTAGAAAAACCAGTTGAAGAGAAAAAAAGCCTTAGCTTTGTTGAACAACTCGTAGAACAAGATCTCGCCGAAGGCAAGAACGCTGGACGCATACAGACACGCTTTCCACCAGAACCTAACGGTTATCTGCACATCGGACACGCAAAAGCCATATGCATGGACTTCGGTGTAGCTGAGAAGTATAATGGTGTGTGCAACCTACGCTTTGACGACACGAATCCAAGTAAGGAAAACAACGAATATGTTGAGAATATCCTTAACGACATCTCATGGCTTGGATTCAAGTGGGGCAACATCTATTATGCCTCAGACTATTTTGAGAAGCTGTGGGACTTTGCCGTATGGATGATTAAAAATGGCCATGCCTACATCGACGAGCAGACAGCTGAGCAGATTGCTGAGCAAAAAGGCACTCCAACAACTCCTGGCGTGGCATCGCCTTACCGCGACCGTCCGGTAGAAGAGAGTCTTGAGCTCTTTAATAAGATGAACACTCCAGAGGCTGTTGAAGGTAGCATGGTGTTGCGTGCCAAGCTTGATATGGCTAACCCTAACATGCATTTCCGCGACCCAATTATCTATCGTATCATACACACTCCACACCACCGTACAGGAACAAAGTGGAACGCCTATCCTATGTACGATTTCGCACACGGACAGAGCGACTTCTTTGAAGGCGTAACACACTCTATATGTACTCTCGAATTTGTGCCCCACCGTCCTCTTTACGACAAGTTTATCGACTTCTTGAAGGAAATGCGCGGTGAGACAGAGCATCTCAACGACTTCCGTCCACGACAGATAGAGTTCAACCGACTCAACCTCACCTACACCGTAATGTCGAAGCGCAAGCTGCTGGCACTCGTTGAAGAGGGTAAGGTTTCTGGTTGGGACGACCCACGCATGCCTACACTTAGCGGTATGCGCCGCCGTGGCTACTCACCAGAGAGTATCCGTCGCTTTATCGACTCTATTGGCTACACTAAGTTCGATGCTCTCAACGACTTTGCACTGCTTGAGGCTGCTGTTCGCGACGACCTTAACAAGCGTGCTCTGCGCGTGTCGGCAGTAGTAAACCCAGTAAAACTTGTCATCACCAACTATCCTGATGGCATGGAAGAGGAAATGGAAGCTATCAACAACCCTGAGAACGAAGCAGACGGCACACACACCATCACATTCTCAAAGAACCTGTGGATAGAGCGCGACGACTTCATGGAAGATGCTCCAAAGAAATTCTTCCGCATGACACCTGGCAAAGAGGTGCGCCTGAAGAATGCCTACATCGTGAAGTGCACTGGATGCACAAAGGACGCCGAAGGCAATATCACAGAGATACAGGCCGAATACGACCCTACAAGCAAGAGCGGCATGGAAGGTGCCAACCGCAAAGTTAAGGGCACTCTGCACTGGGTGTCGGCCGACCACTGCCAAAAGGCACAGGTGAGAGTGTACGACCGCCTCTTCAACGTTGAGAATCCATCTGCAGAAGACGCCGACTTCCGCACACTGCTCAACCCCGATAGCCTCAAGACTATCAACGAATGTTATGTAGAGGAGTATGCTGCACAGCGCAAACCAGGCGAATACCTGCAATTCCAGCGCATTGGCTACTTCATGGCCGATCAAGATTCTACACCTGAACAACTCATATTCAACAAGACTGTAGGCTTGAAAGATGCTTGGGCAAAGCAGAATAAATAAAATCTATTTATGAGTTTTTGAATTTTAAGATGGTGCCTTATGCCGTTTTGTAATGCATAATTGCAGAACAATTGCACACAACTTAAAATTCAAAAATTCAAAATTATAATATCATATGACCGACAACAAAGATAAATATTTTAAAAGCCAGGAGTTTCTCGACACGCTGAAGCGCTACGAGAACACAATATCCATAGGCAAAGCAGAATACTTTGAGTCGGACGAACTCTCCAATATCGCCGAGTACTATTACGATGAGGGCAAGAAACAGCAAGCCCTCAACGTGCTCGACTATGCCATCCGACTGCATCCTGGGGCCACCATGCCACTCGTATTCAGAGGGCGCATGGCACTGATCGACCAAAAGAACGTCAGCGAAGCCAAGGTCTTTGCCGACCAAATTACCGACCGATTCGACCTCGACTGCATCTATCTTCAAGCGGAGATAATGATAGCTGAAGACAGGGTCGACGACGCCGACAATTTTCTTCAGCATAATATTCATGCCATTGACGAAGACGATATACCCGATTATGTGCTCGATGTGGCAACACTCTTCATTGACTACAATCTTCCCGACCGCGCTGCCTACTGGCTAAACCAAAGCGACGAGACCGACCTGCAGGACTATCGAGAAGTGAAGGCACGCATAGCCTTTGCCAAAGGCGACTACCAACAGAGCGAACAGATATTCGAGCAATTGCTCGACGAAGACCCATACTCTGGATACTATTGGAACTCGCTGGCATCTACACAACTGATGAGCAATCGTATCAACGACTCCATTACCTCAAGTGAATACTCTATTGCCATCAATCCCAACGACCATGAGGCAATACTTAATAAAGCCAACGGACTCTTCTCGCTCGGCAATTTTGCAGAAGCAAAGGATTACTACGAGCGCTTTTGGCGCTTATGTCCCGACGAGGGTTGCGCACCTTTGTTCATTGGCAATTGCTTTATGAACATGTCGAAGAGTGAAGAGGCTCTTACACACTACGAAATAGCACAGACACTAATGCGACAACAGGGTATAAATAGCCCCGATCTGCTACAATGCATGGCATTCACTCTGTCGCAACTCGACCGCGTTGACGAGGCTTTACACTATGTCGATGAGGCTTTGGCATGTAGTGATGCTAATAAAAACGATGTTAAAGTGGTGCGCGGACATATTCTCTTGGAGCATGGACGGGCAAAAGAGGCAATAAAGAGTTTTCTTGATGCATTGCACAACTCATCGTTCAGTCACGATGTATTCTTCAAAATAGCAATCTCGGTATACGACTGTGGCTACCCCACCATTGCATATCGCATGTTTAAAGCATATACCGATGTGCACCACAACGAAGGCGATGAAGGCATGGCTTATCTTGCCTCATGTTGCCTGCTTACTGGCAAGCATGAGGAGTTTTTAAAATGCCTTAAGGCTGCTTGCGCCACTAACCCCGAAGAGACTCGCAAAGTACTGGGCGAGAACTATCCTGTTGGCATGAATCCTGCCGACTATTATAGTTATGAGCTCACCAAGCACAAATAAGCATTATAATAATTGTAACTAATAACAACACTCACATTTGTAAACATCATGGGTTGGATTTCAACATTATTAGCACAGCTCAACTACGGCACAGTATTCTTATTGATGCTGCTTGAGAGCACAGTTATCCCCGTTCCGTCAGAACTTGTAGTGGCGCCTGCAGCTTATCATGCTGCAGCAGGCAACTTGAATATTCTGCTTGTTATTCTGTTTGCCACTATTGGTGCCAATGTTGGTGCCACCATCAACTATGTAGCAGGCTACTATCTTGGCCGCCCGCTCATATATAAGTTTGCCAATAGCAAATGGGGCAAGATGTGCTTGCTCAACCAGCAAAAGGTGGAACACTCCGAACAATATTTCGACAAGAATGGTGGCGTTGCAACCATCACTGGTCGACTAATACCTGGCATACGCCACCTTATATCCATACCTGCAGGATTGGCACGTATGAACTATTGGCGCTTCTTGCTCTACACCACCATCGGCGCTGGTGCATGGAACTGCATATTGGCAGGAATGGGATGGTATCTGCACAGTATAGTGCCAGCCGACCAGCTCGAAGCAGAGATTATGCGCTATGGTGAATATATTAAATGGGGCATCTTGGCACTGGTGCTTGTGGCTATTGTGTTCTTCGTGGTGCGCCACTTCCTGAAGAAGCGAGCATAAAAACTTAGCAGATACTGCATGTGGCAGATAACATAACTGCCAGACATATAATAAAAGGATAAGACCCTTAAGACACATATACATTAATGTGTATCTTAAGGGTCTTATCCTTTTATTATTTTAATGGTTTTGCCTTTATATTGTTATTTGAGCGTTTTCCTTTAACCCAAATCGGTCATTAGATTTTAATTTTTGTTAGTGTTTGTTTCGAGCAGGTTGCAACATTTGTGTTGAAGACATAGCGGGCTATGTCGAAACGCGAATGGAAGCAAGATGCCGAAAGAAACACTAACAAAAGTTGAAAAGAATACATAGTATCCTAATAATCTTCTAAATTCGGTCTAATAACCGATTTGGGTTTAATGTTATTGACCTTATGAACATAAGGTTCTAATCTCCTCACTATTCCTGCAACCCAAGGTCGCAACAGGCCGACTTGCAAACTTCATCAAAAGGTAAACTATCCAACACTCATTTCCCCTTTACAAGCGTTCAAGCACTGTCTTTATGAGGTCGTCGATATGGCTCTTATATCCTGTATCGGCTTTCTTCACACGACGGTTGGCTATAACCATGCACACTGTGGTGGCTCTATGACCCATAAGGCGTGCCAATCCGGCGAGTGCAGAGCTCTCCATCTCGAAGTTGTTCACGCGCAAGCCTTCATATTCAAAACTCTCTATCTTCTCGTTTTGGTTAGGATCGGCCAATGGTATGCGCAGCTCACGACCCTGAGGTCCGAAGAAACCGCCACAAGCCACAGTGATGCCTCTCACCATATCATTGCCAGCAATGCGCTCCACCAGTTCCTTGTCAGCAGCTATAGCATAAGGAGCAGGCTGACACATGTTGCCACTCCATCCCAAATGATTGAGCAGTGCACGCTCCATTGGCAGGTTGCACACAGCATTGCGACCGGCATAGAAGTTGAGCAAGCCATCGAAGCCTATAGAATATTCCGAGCACACAAAGGTACCTGCAGGAGTATTAAGCTGTAAGCCGCCACAGGTGCCAATGCGTACCACCTCGAGTGAACGCAGCTGCGGCTTCTCTGTACGTGTTGCAAAATCAATATTGGCAAGAGCATCCACCTCGTTCATTACGATGTCGATATTGTCGCATCCGATACCAGTAGAGATAACGGTGATGCGCTTGCCCTTATATGTACCCGTAATGGTACGGAACTCACGACTTTCGATGTCGCATTCTTTAGTATCAAAATGCGATGCCACAAGAGGCACACGTCCTGGGTCGCCAACGAGAATTACTTTGTCGGCAAGATGTTCGGGCTTGATATGGAGATGGAATATGCTGCCATCTGCATTGATAATAAGTTCTGATTCGGCAAAATACTTTGTTTCCATAATCATTGGTATTAATTAGTGTTTTAATAGTAATGTTTTTAGTTATAGTTATAATAATAGCATTATCTGTTAACGCTTTAGCAACTGTGTCTCAGCATTTCTCAGCTGTGCCAAGCACACCTTGTGCTGCTGGCATAACGATTCTATGCCCTGTTCTGCCTCTAAAATCTTCTCAGCCAGTGCATTGCGATTGGCATCGTCGGCATCGTGATATTGCTGTCGCATAGTGGTGAGCTTGCCTTGCTGCATAAGTATGGTGTTATGCAGACGCACCACCTCGTAATATGCTCGGCGTGTTTCGTCGGAACGGAACTGTGCAATACTAGTGTATGTGACGTTATCGTTGACGATAAACTCTATATTTTCCATAGCTTGCTTGTTGCAGGCTTCGGCATCTGTTTTGAGACTATTAAGGCGTGCCAACGCCTTGTCACGAATTTCTGGTGTTGGCCATGTCGCGCGTATGCGGGTAATGGCGGCGAGGCTTTTTAAGCGTGCCTCGCTAATATCGTCGGCACTATAGTTCTGTCGTGTTTTCGATAGCACGTAGGCATACACGCACACTTTGCCTTTGGGTTGTCGGCGTGAAGAGGCAAACCAAGCCATACCTTCAGCATCGGCACACACATGCAACAATTCATCGGCTTCGGAGTTGAAAGGCA
The DNA here is from genome assembly GCA_934215545.1 of uncultured Prevotella sp. GTDB lineage: Bacteria > Bacteroidota > Bacteroidia > Bacteroidales > Bacteroidaceae > Prevotella. The sequence continues at coordinate 62,918 of CAKQAD010000002.1, read as the reverse complement.
GTCCGATGTTCTCTGGCTCAAAGAACTTGCCCTCATCAGCGTCATATTTAGCCATATAGATGTCGTGCTTGCCCAATCCGCTTTCTGCCGATACGCCTGCAAAATAGAGTGTCTGTCCGTCGGACGACATATAAGGATATTTAATGTCGGAAAAACGACTATCTATTTCTGAGAGACGTATTGGATCGTCCCACCCGTCACCCAAGCGATTGCGCATGTATAGGTGCGATACGCTGTCGGTGCCGAGTTCTGTGTAATAGCAGCGGTTGCCAAAACCATTCAGAAACACATAGGCATCGGAGCCCGTTTGCTTGTTGAAGAATGCATCGTATTTTACAAACTGTCCGTAAGCCTTTGGCAAGGGAACAGCAGTGAGCAAACTGTCGGTAGCAGTAATGGTGCTGTCGACGATAAATATTTTCTGTGTGTTTGGTAACATGTCGGCATATAACGCCTGTGCTTGCGCCGACATTGCCGACAGCTCGGTCTTAGCCTTTGGCTTGGCTTTAACGGCATTGACACGTTTGCGCCCCTGGGCAAATGCCATAGTGGCAACCGAGAGAAGCAATATTGATAAGCTATACTTAAGTTTCATTGCTGTTATGGTTTTTTAGTTCAACATGCCGATGGTGTGCACCGGTTGTATTGTTTATGCATCATACATCAGTGCATCGACAATGCACAATGACATATTTAAATGACAAAGATACTAAATATGAATTTAAAATACGAAAAGAAAATGTGATATAATGCTAAACTACAAGAATATGTAGCTTCCATCTACATTTATCAGTTCTTCATGCACAAGATATTCAAGAGCGTCACCAATCACATCTCTATTCATCATTATCTGCAACACCTCTGTCACGTTATGTTTTTTGCCATCGGCAAGAATATTCATTATGGCCTTTTGGGCGACATCTATTTGCTTGTCGGCAGCAGTTTTGCTACTATTGGCATCCAGGCACACATCGCATTGTGCACAATCAGTCGACTTTTCTTCACCGAAATAGCATAGCAACTGGCGGCTTCGGCACACTACATTGTTGCGAGCATAGCCAACAATAGCTTTAGCCATACGTAGTGCCTGCTCTTTGCGATGCTCGTAGGCCTCTGCAGGTATGTGCAGTTCGTCAGGCAACACCCTGTTGCGCACATAACTTACAAGTGGCATGGTGCGTTGCGGAATGAAATGAAGTATGTGCCGCTGATTCAGACTCTTTAGTATGAGAAACACCTGATCATGTGTAAGACCTGTAGCTTGAGAGAGAGCAGACATATCGATATAGCGATAGTCTACAAACAATCCGCTATACATGCGCAGCAAAGTGGTGATGACAAGTTCTTCATTTGGCGAATTGCTTTCAAGCATGTACAACTGGTCGCGTTCAAGAGTGAACATCAACCGGGTCCTGGAGTCGGGCTCCATCTCATATTCTATATATCCAGAGCGTGCAATAATGCGGAGGGCGGCATCAACCGTAAACGGCATATAATGGAAGGTTTGGCAGAAACGATCTATATCGAACATAAAGGTGTGTCCTGCCCCCGCCCCAGCAGCAAGCTGAAAGAAATAGGCCATGTGCTCGTAGATGCTACAAATGGTGGTTTTGTCGGGAAACTCAGCGTTTATGCGACGCTCTATGCGCATCTCGTCGGAGTCATTGAATAGCAGTACGGCATAGGCTTTCTGCCCATCACGTCCTGCACGTCCTGCCTCTTGGAAGTAAGCTTCAAGCGAATTAGGGCAATCGGTGTGTATCACGAGGCGCACGTCGGGCTTGTCTATGCCCATGCCAAAGGCATTTGTTGCCACTATGACGCGGGTTGAATTGTTTTGCCACTCCGATTGTCGGAGGTCTTTCTCGGTGCTTGATAATCCGGCATGATAGAAAGTGGCACTGATATTATTGTTTTGTAGAAATTCGCTCACATCCTTGGCTTTCTTTCTGGTGCGCACATACACAATGGCGCTTCCACGCACAGAATTTAGGATATGCGTAAGCTCATCGTCTTTATTCTCGGTTTGCCTTACGATGTAGGCAAGATTCTTGCGTTCAAAACTCATTTTGAACACATTGTGCTGTTTGAACCCAAGACGATCTTGAATGTCGTCTACCACATCGGGTGTGGCTGTGGCGGTGAGTGCAAGTATGGGTACATCGGGCTTTATCTGCCTGATGTCGGCAATATTGAGATATGAAGGACGGAAATCATAGCCCCACTGGCTGATGCAGTGTGCTTCGTCAACAGTGATGAAGCTCACCTTCATTCTACTGAGCTTCAGTCGGAACAATTCTGTTGAAATTCTTTCGGGCGACACATACAGCAGTTTGGTATTGCCAAGGATACAATTGTCGAGCACCACCATTATCTCGCGGCGTGTCATGCCGGAACAAACGGCAGCAGCCACTACACCCTTTTGCCGCAGGTGCTCCACCTGGTCTTTCATCAATGCTATGAGTGGAGTAACCACTATGCACACGCCCTCCATTGCCAATGCTGGCACCTGAAAAGTAAGCGATTTGCCGCCACCTGTAGGCATCAGTCCGAGGGTGTCGTTGCCTTCAACAATGCTTCGTATGATGTCACGCTGGATGCCACGGAAATCCGAATATCCCCATGTGCGATGCAATATATCAAGATATATGTCGTCGTTATATTCCACCAAACCCTGTATTTAAAATTACAAGATAGTACACACTGAAAGCAACAAAACTTGATTTTAAAGCTTTGGTGAAACCTATCTCATATATAAAAATCAAAAATCGCAACAGTGCAAGGTCCCTTCTTCTGTTCTTCCTAATCGTCGTCTTCTGCCGGACGTATGTCTTCTATCTGCAACTGCACCATATTGCGCTTGAACACATTGTCTTCTATGGTATAGGCAATGTCGAAACTACGCTTCGACTTGATGTAGCGCGCCGAAGCACTCTGTCCGAATGCAATGCCATTGACAACATTGCTCGACTTGGAGTCGACGAGTTCAAGTTTTATATGCTCTTGCTCGCGTCCCACCACCTTGCTGGTGCCATAGTCGTAGACTCCCGTGGTGCAGAACAGTGGTTTGCTGTTGCATGGACCGAAAGGAGCAAAGCGCTTCAGGTCGTTGTGCAATCTCTTGGTGATGTCGCGGAAATCGATTTCGGCATCGATATTGAGTATTGCCTCTGTCTGTTCGGGTTGTATGTGCTCGTCGACATATTGCTGGAAGCGCTGACGGAACCGCTGCACATCGCTCCAACGTAGTGTCAGACCGGCAGCATAGGTATGACCGCCAAAATTCACTAGCAAATCGCGGCAGCTTTTTATGGCCGAATACACATCGAAACCAGTGACACTGCGTGCCGATCCAGTTGCAAAATCGCCATCGCGAGTGAGCACCACTGTCGGACGGAAGTATATTTCGGTGAGACGCGATGCCACAATACCTATTACTCCCTTCTTCCAATTTTCGTCGTAGAGCACTATTGAGGTGTGATGGCGCTGACTTTCAAGGCGCGACACGATGGTGTTGGCCTCTTCCGTCATCTGCTTGTCGATGTCTTTACGCTGTTCGTTATATTCGTCGATGTGCTTTGCCTTATCGAGTGCATGCGAGAAGTCTTTGTCTACAAGCAGGTCGACACTCTCTCTGCCATTCTCCATACGTCCCGATGCATTAATGCGCGGCCCTATCTTGAATATAATGTCGCTCATGGTGATGTCGCGTCCGCCAAGACCACAGATGTCGATGATGGCTTTCAGTCCGATGCTTGGATTTTGGTTGAGTGTCTTAAGTCCGTGATAAGCCAAGATGCGGTTCTCATCGGTCACAGGCACAATGTCGGCAGCAATGCTCACCGCACAGAAATCGAGTAGCGGAATGAGGCGCGAGAATGGTATGCCATTGTTCTTGGCAAATGCCTGCATGAGTTTAAAGCCCACACCACAGCCACACAGATGCTTGAACGGATAGGTGTCGTCGGGGCGTTTAGGGTTAAGCACCGCTACTGCAGGCGGCAACACCTCGTCGGGCATGTGATGATCGCAGATAATAAAGTCGATGCCCAGCGACTTGGCATAGGCTATCTCATCTACAGCCTTTATGCCACAGTCGAGAATAATGATTAGCTTCACGCCTGCCTCCTTGGCATAGTCTATTCCTTTCTTGCTCACACCATAACCCTCATCGTAGCGATCGGGGATATAGTATTCGATGTTTGAATAGAACTGTTGTATGAACTTATACACCAAAGCCACAGCCGTGCAGCCGTCGACATCGTAGTCGCCATAGACGAGGATGCGCTCCTTGCGCCCCATGGCATCGTTAAGACGGTCGACAGCCAAATCCATATCCTTCATCAGGAATGGATTGATAAGATCGGCCAACTGCGGATGGAAGAATCGCTTGGCAGCTGACTCTGTTGTGATGCCTCTCTTCATGAGAAGCCAGGCGAGTATAGGACTGATATTCAGCTTCGCCCCCAGTTCGTCAGCCGCCTGTTTCTCCTCTGTCGCAGGTGGGTTGTAATTCCATTTGAATAACATTGTATATTGTGTTTTTTATTTTCCAAGATATATTGATGCGGGGTGTATGCCATTTTTCATTGGAAAATGGCGTGTAAAGTTACAAAATAAAAATGGAAATCACACCCTATAACAACCGTTTTTAGAAATTTTGCACAAATGTTTTTTGTCGTTTTTTATGGATATGGCAATGATTGTCCATACCATTTACAATCATTGCCATGCGTGTAAGCTATAATAGCAATTGGTATGATGCATCAAACATTAGACATCATACCAATCATAAAATTTTTATCTGTTTATTTTTCGGCCCTTGTAATAATGTTTTTAGGGCTGTGTAATCGCATTTTTCGGACCATGTAATAATGTTTTTCAGACCGAAAACAAACGCCTACTCCTAACAAGTTGCAAATCAACGAGCAGAACACATTATTCCATTCAGCATAAACCACGAGTAAAGCATGCATCGATTGCCAATCAATGGGGCAATCAATGCGTTTCTACGGCAATCTACTTGACACGCTTCATAAACAGGCATACACGATGACTATTGCCTTTACGGTCGAGCGTGCGCAGAGCATACATGCCATCAGGAAGCCTACACAAGTCTATGCGTGATGTATGCTGGCGGTAAGGCAGCGTAAGCACCATTGAACCTTGCAGTGTTTCTACAGCAAAATATTCAGCATTGCTAAGCGCTACGGCCTGCGGCACTGCCAACCAACCATCGCGACATACCAAAAGTGGCTGTGTGTAAGCAAAACAATCAGTTGCTGAAGCACCCTTTGGCGCCGTCTCTTGCAAGGCAGGGCTCTCATTGCCATATCTGTCGATGGCGGTTATGGCGTAATAACGACCACCTTCATGGGGCAACAACAGCGAGCGCTGCTGCCGACGTATGAGCAACAGATTACGGGCATCGCGAGTGTCAACGGGATATGTGGCCGAGGCATAGACATTGAAGAGCATCATTGTGGTGTCGGCATTAGCGTGTTGCCATGTGAGCATCTGCTTGCCATTGACCAAATCCTGGCGCATAAGTGTTGTTGGTGCAACGGGAACCGCTGCCGACTGCCATGTCATAGGTGGTACAAGCGACGGATAGTGACAATAGTCGTTATGCAAAAAGTCATAAAGCCCCTTAACATTGTCGGTGAGAAACTTTGAACGGAAATAGGCATGCCCCATACCTAAGGAGCGAAGCACATGTAGCTCGCGTGTAATGTCGGTAAGAGGCCAGTTTTTCTCGCGCGGCGACAGGAAGTAGATGCCAAGTCCGGGCACCACAATCCGACCATTGCTACGCTCTTTCCAGTCGAGAACAAATGGATAGAAATGATTGTCACGGAAATACATCATAGGAAACAACTCGTCCATGAGTCCTTCGCGTAGCCACTCAGCAGCATCTTGACACACGGCAGTACGGGCATTCCAACCATTGCTCCAATAGCGAGCGGTGTCGTCGTATTTGCCTATGGGCGAACAACTCATCTTAACCCAAGGCTTTATGCGCTTCACACGCTGTGAGGTAAGGCGCACAATGCGTGTTATATTGTTGCGACCAGCCTGCCGCGACATAGTCTTCAGTTTAGGCAACTCCTCTGGATAACGTATATAATCAAGATGTATGCCATCGACATCATAAGCCCGCACCACCTCCTCGCACAAATCAGCAATGTAGTTGGCTGTCTGTTGCGTCTCAGGGTTCATATATCCATCGGCTTTTATCTTAATAAGGTTACCAGGCATCTTCTTGCGTAGTTGCCGACATCCCAAGGCATCCCACTTGCCCACAGGTATAGTCACTATCCAAGCATGCAGCTCCATGCCACGACGATGACACTCGTCGATGGCATATTGAAGAGCATCATAACCAGGCGACTTGCCTGGAAATCCCGACAGACAGCCATCCCATGGCTCTCTTGCCGACGGATATATCACCGTGCCACGGATACGTGTCTGCAAGAGCACGGTGTTGACACCAATGGCTTGCAGACGATCGAGAATGTCGCGCAACTCTTTTTTCTGACGCTCAACAGAAGCCGTCGACTGTGCATAAGAATGAGGCCAGTCTAATCCGCCAATAGTGGTGAGCCAAACGGCACGCACCTCATGCTTGGGCTGTGCCACGATGCTCTGCAAACTAAAAAGAAATAGTAATATAAGGATATATAGACGTCTCATCAATGCTAATTATTGTTTTTTTAACAAGCACAAAGGTAATTATATTTTTCGGTTATTCAAATATATTATGTACTTTTGCAGAAACTATCATCCGTATAAAAAGGATGGCATTATCATTGATAAACATCTATACACTATGAAGAAAAGAATTCTATCTTTAGCAATCGCACTGCTCGCTGTTATTGGAGCAAATGCACAATTCGAGAAAGGCAAAATATATGTAGGTAGCTCGCTCACGGGCTTGAATATGAAATACACTGGTTCTGAAAAGTTTAGCCTAGGCATAAAAGCTCAAGCCGGATATATGATTTCGAAAGACTTTATGGTGCTCGGACAGATGGGCTACAACCACTCTGGCAACGACGACATCTCTGATAGCTACTTTATCGGTGCAGGCGGACGTTATTACATCGAGCAGAATGGCATTTTCCTTGGTGCAGGATGCAAACTTGTGCACGCAGGAAAGAATTTCAACGATGTTATGCCTGGCATAGAGGTGGGCTACGCCTTTTTCGTGAACAACACCGTGACAGTGGAACCTGCCATCTACTACGACCAATCGTTCAAGAGCCATAGCGACTACTCTACTATCGGCCTGCGCTTGGGTATAGGACTTTACTTGTTTAAGAAATAAATGGAAGAAACATATCCGTCGCTACTGCTTGAGAAGGCAGTGAGCGAATTCTCCAAGTTGCCTGGTATCGGGCGCAAGACAGCTTTGCGATTGGTGCTCAATATTCTAAGACGCGACGAAGAAGAAGTGGATGGTTTCACAACTGCCGTGTCTCGGCTTCGCAAGGAGGTGAAGTATTGCAGCGTGTGCCACAATATCAGCGACACCGACATCTGCCCCATTTGCTCTGACAAGCATCGCGATGCCGGCACCATCTGCGTGGTGGAAAACATTCGTGATGTGATGGCAGTGGAAAACACGCAACAGTATCGTGGACTATACCATGTGCTCGGTGGCATCATATCGCCGATGGATGGCATCGGACCAAACGATATTGCCATCGACTCGCTCGTGGAACGTGTGAAGACAGGAACAGTGAAAGAGGTGATATTGGCGCTCAGCTCTACTATGGAGGGCGACACTACAAACTTCTATATATCGCGCAAATTGGCACCCTTCAATGTGGACATCAGCGTAATAGCACGAGGCATATCAGTGGGCGATGAATTGGAGTATACCGATGAGGTGACACTGGGAAGAGCCATACTGAACAGGACAAAAATGACAGGCGAAAAATGAAAAGAACAATAACATTATTACAGTCGACATGCCTTATTGCACTTGGCATATCGTTGCTCATGATATTGCTGTTTGAATGTTGCGACAATCTTAGTGGAGTGTGGACAACACCCGACCGCACCATGGAGTTTTATGTGCTTATGATCATGGAACTCACCACCCTATGCATCATACCATTCGCATTGCGCCTGTTCCGCTTTAAGCGCATAGCGCAACTGCTCACCACACCCAAAGCACTCAAACATTGGGGAATGGTGCGACTGCTTATGCTTTGCATTCCACTTGTAGTAAACACTTTCTTTTACTATATGTACATCAATGTGGCATTTGGATACATGGCAATAATTCTGACCTTGTGCCTGGCATTCGTTTTCCCTACTAAGAAGAGATGCCAGGCAGAATTGAATAGTCTTAACGAAAAATAAAGAGTAATTGAAACTTTCCATTATAATAGTTAGCTATAAGGTGAAATTCTACGCCGAGCAATGCCTGTTGTCTCTGAAAAAAGCAATAAAGGGCATTGAGGCGGAGATATATGTGGTAGACAACCACTCCAACGATGGCAGCGTGGAATTTCTTACCGAGCGATTTCCCGACATACATATAATAAACAGCAACCATAACCTTGGTTTTTCAAGGGCCAATAACCTTGCCATAAAACAAAGCTCAGGACAATATGTACTGCTGCTCAATCCCGATACTATAGTAGGCGAAAACACCATAAAAACGGTGCTCGAATTTATGGAACAGCATCCTAAGGCCGGTGGAGCAGGCGTGAAAATGCTAAAAGACGATGGCACTGCGGCTATGGAATCGCGACGTGGCTTGCCCACTCCACTCACATCTTTATACAAGATGACTGGCCTGTGCGCATGCTATCCGCAAAGCCGACGCTTCGGAAAATACTACATGAGCTATCTGTCGTGGGACAAACCAGAACGTATCGAGGTGATGAGTGGCGCTTTCTGCATGCTCAGAAGAGACGCTCTTGACAAAATAGGACTCCTCGACGAGGATTTCTTTATGTATGGCGAGGATATCGACCTTTCTTACCGACTGCTGAAAGGCGGTTTTGAAAACTGGTATATCCCCTCTCCCATACTTCACTATAAGGGCGAGAGTGCTCACAAATCGTCGTTCCGTTATGTGCATGTATTCTACGAGGCAATGCTTATATTCTTCAGAAAGCATTACGGCAACATGACGTTGCTCATAAGCATACCTATAAAAACAGCCATATATGTAAAGGCAATGATAACACTGGTGCAAATGCAATGGACATCCATGCGCAAAAAACTTGGCTTTATAAACCATAAACACAAGGTGTGCCCACTATATATATTCATAGCACCGCACCACAACATAGAACAGTGCCGCACTATAGCCCACAGAAAGGGCTTGACAGCACAATTTGTGGAGGGCGACAGCACAACAATGCCCAATGGCTACAATGCCACCGACCTCCAGCCCAACTTGCGCACTTACATGGTCTACGACACCAGTGCATTCACCTACGAGCAAATATTCAACATATTCAGCAACAATAACAACCCCTACATACGCATTGGCACATTCACTCCATCTACACAAACCATAATAACAGGTGAGGAGGTGCTGAAATGAACACTCCAAAAGTATGCCTAAGGGCAATGGAACCAGAAGACCTCGACTTCCTGTACGACATGGAGAATAACCGCGCTATATGGAACATCGGCAACACCTCTGTGCCATATTCGCGATATGTGTTGCACGACTATATAGCCAATGCCTCAAACGATATATACCACGATGGGCAGGTGCGAATGATTATCGACAATAATAAAGGCATAAGCATAGGCACTGCCGATGTGTTCAACTTCGATGCACAGCACCGCCGTGCCGAAGTGAGCATCGTGATAAAAGACGAATATCGCCGCCAAGGATATGCCACCGAGGCTATTGAACAAATGGCACACTACGCCCTGCACACACTTAAGCTACACCAGCTATACGCCATAGTAGCAGAAAGCAACAAGGCATCGATAGCATTGTTTGCCAACAACGGCTATGCGCATGGTGCAACACTAAAAGAATGGCTATTTAACGGCGAGGAATATGAAAATGCAATAGTTTTTCATAATATTTTATCAAAAAAATAACGAAAACATTTGGTACATTCAAATTTAATTCATACCTTTGCACTCGCTAAAAAAATGATACTAAATCATTCCTTACAATAAGGATTTTGGTGCGTTAGTTCAGTTGGTTAGAATACATGCCTGTCACGCATGGGGTCACGAGTTCGAGTCTCGTACGCACCGCCAGCAAAAGAGGAAACGTCAAGTACGCTTCCTCTTTTTTTTTACTTTCAAATTAAAAAAATCATTTGAAAAATACCACAATACGCATATTTATGCATATCTTTGCGCCTATAGAAGATTACACACAAGCAGTTTATGCTGTCTTCATTACACCATTAACAAAAACATCAATATGAAACCATTAAGAGCATTTATAACCCTTACGCTCACAATGCTGGCATTCACAGCCAATGCACAGGAAGGAGCATGGAACGGCGAACTTGAAGTTATGGGCACCAAACTGCCGTTGGTGTTTAATTTCTCTCCTAACGGATGTACCATCGACTCTCCATCACAAAACGCTAAAGGCATTCCGGCTGAAAAGACCATGAGCAACGATGGCACAATAAAGGTGACAGTGGGAATGATTGGGGCTACTTTTGAAGGAAAAATGTCTGACAATGAAATAAGGGGAACCTTCACACAAAACGGCTTTCCACTGCCACTTACTCTGAAACCTGGCAAGCCAGTAGTAAAGCGCCCACAAACGCCAACACCTCCATTTCCATACAAAGAAGAGAGCATTAACTTCACTAATGCTGGATATACATTCAATGGTACGCTTACCTTGCCAGAACATTTCACAAAAAGCACTCCCGTAGTATTGATGGTTACTGGTAGCGGACAACAGAACCGCGATGAAGAACTGTTCAGCCATAAACCATTTGCCGTAATTGCCGATGCATTGGCACGCAAAGGCATCGCCTCCTTGCGCTACGACGACCGCGGATGGGGCAACAAGAGCATAAATTTTTTCAATTTCACCACAGACGACTTCCGACAGGATGCTGCTGCCGCCCTACCATTACTTCGTTCAAGATTCAACAAAGTGGGCATACTCGGGCATAGCGAGGGAGGCACAATAGCTTTTATGCTTGCAGCTGAAGGCAAAGCCGACTTCATTGTGTCGCTTGCAGGAATGGCTATTTCAGGAAAGGAAACACTCGTTATGCAAAATCGTCAGGCTCTATCAGCCCTCGGCATGCCAAAAGAAATGGTAAACAACTACTGTGAAGCTATCAGAAAAATATTCGATGAGATTGCTAATGGCAAGAAAGCAAACGAGATAGCAACAGACAATATACCAGAAGCACTTAAACCAACTATAATTAAGTCGTTACAACAGGCAGACAATCCATATATACGCCACTTCCTTACCATTGACGTAAGCAAACAGCTATCCAAGATTAAATGCCCCGTTCTTGCGCTTAACGGCACTAAAGATATTCAAGTAGATTGCACAGCCAACACCACACAATTGGAAAAAGGACTTACAGCTTGTAAGCACACCATAAAGAAAATAAACAATGTAAACCATCTTTTCCAACATTGTTCTACTGGCGCAGTTTTGGAATATCAACAGATTGAGGAAACCATATCGCCAGAAGTATTACAAACAATAACAGAATGGATAAACTCCGAGCTGTAGTATAAAGAGATACATTGATGAATCGCAAAGGAAAACTCATTGCACACCTAACAAGGATGTGCAATGAGTTTTCCTTTGTTTTATATTCGTAATTGATCTATAACTTGCAGTATCTCGTTTCGGATATTATCATTAGCGCCATTCTTGCAGTACCTTATAATGCCATTTTGGTCTATAACAATAGTCAATGGATAACCTTCATTACCAACTCGTTTCGTAAAATATGTGTCATTAACAATATGTGTCCAATTAAAACCTGTATTCTCCGTGATTTGCTTAACTTTGTTGGCATCCTCGAAATTGGCTGAAATAAACAACACATCATGATACCTGTCTTTCCACGTTGATAGAATAGGCATCTCCTTACGGCATGGCCCGCAACCAGAATACCACACATTAACAACAACGACACGTCCTTTCAGGTCTTTCCTTGTCCATGTTTTGCCATTAAGGTCTTTCTCGGCGAAATCATCAGGAAGATAGTTGCCCACTTTAAACTTAGATACATCGCTTGAATTTATAAGTTTTTTCATCTTGGCAAAGTTCTGCGCTCCCTCCTCCAGTTGCTCCGCATTTTGCACCTTTTCAAAAGGTATCTCATACTTCAGAATCGATTGCGGCACCTTGAAATCGTCGGCCACCAAAAGATTAATTACATGATTACCATCCTTGTCAGCAAGGGCCATTATCGAATTGCTTATCTTAAAAGCCTCATCCATCGGCAGTTCATTAGAGAAATAATGACCTCCAATCCGATAACTTGGCACAATCTTATGTTGTGCCATCATTTGAGACATAACACTTAACAACAAACCAATTAGCAATAAAAATTTATTCATATATTGTTTAATATTTTTATATTTGTTCAATAATCACTTTGTTTTTATACATACAGAAGAGTTATTATTTAACGGCACAAAGCTAATAAAATACGAAGATTAAACTACACATTAGATTATTTAATTAAAAGAAATAAACTTTTTTTGCATTGTATTCAGTTTAAACTATCTTTGCAGTAACAAAAAAAACATGTTATGACCTTAGAAGAAGCAATCAAGCAAAGACATAGTGTGCGCAAATACATACACGCCCCACTGCCAACAGAAATAATAGAAGCAATACAGAAGAAAATAGATGAATGTAATGTTAAGGGCCAACTGCACATTCAGCTTGTCACCAACGAAACGAGAGCATTCACTGGTATCTTTTCGTATGGCAAATTCTTTGGTGTAGAGAATTATCTGGTTATGGTTGGCAAAAAAGCCGACGATTTGGACGAGCGTATCGGTTATTATGGAGAGAAGTTGGTTCTACTTGCACAGACCCTCGGACTCAATACATGTTGGGTTGGATTGAGCTATCGTAAGGTTAGCAAGGCTTATAGTGTAGATGCTGACGAAAAACTGGTCTGCATGATATCCTTAGGTTATGGAGCGACTCAAGGTGTTAAACGCAAGAGCAAGACAGTGGAGCAAGTGAGCAACGCAGGAAACGACACTCCCGAATGGTTTAATAAAGGCGTAGAAGCAGCTCTATTAGCACCGACAGCCATCAACCAACAGAAGTTCTCGTTCATAATGCTGCCCCATAATGAAAGCATTGGCTCAAAACCTAAGGTTCTTGCAAAACGAGGATTTTCTATAGTGGGATACACAAAGCTGGATTTTGGCATTGCCAAACTACACTTCGAAATAGGAGCAGGAACGGAGAACTTTGATTGGGCTTAATATGCAGGTTGGCAAATACGGACGCATTTGAAATATCTATTTATATTCTATCAACTTGCCGTTTATTGTTTCTTGTCAACAAATTTGTATAGTATTTAGCGAGCAAAGCATACTTAGAGTGTTTCGCAACAAACCATATGAGCAAAATCAGGCTTGTTTCTGTTATACAATAGCAAGAGAAAGACACTATAAAATTAAAAGTATCCTTTTCGACAACATTTTATAAGTAGGTGTTCAAAATTAATTTAAATGATTTTATGCCCTATTTTGGTCCGTATATTCAGCTCCGAAGAGGGAGTGTAGCGGGCTACACGACCGATGAGAGCTGGGCATACGGGCTAAAAGAGGGCGTAAAGGCATTTGAAAGCATAACTTTTTATAAGATTCATATATGCGATTAATTTTGAACACCTACTTAAGTAAATAAAACGATTAAAGGGTATGCAACTGAACACTCAGCATGCATACCCTTTATTGTGGCGGAAGATGAGGGATTCAAACCCCCGATACCCGAAAGGGGTATACCGGATTTCGAGTCCAGCGCATTCGATCACTCTGCCAATCTTCCTTTTTGCTCATGCAAAGGTAATACATTTTTTTGTAACGCCAAATTTTTAGCGTGTTTTATTAGCATAAAATACAACCCTATTATTATATGTCAATTGACATCAATTTTTCTCGCCCTTTTAACATTCAACTACGCTTGCGAATAAAGTGTTGTTTTATTTTATCCATGATACGACGCGACACATCTACATGCTTGCGCATAATATGCAACGAATAGGCAAAGTCGGCAACCGACAATATGCCACCGGCAAGACAATACACCCAAATGTTGCCCGACAATGTCACGGCATACACCAACATACAAAGCACCATATGCACTATAGCCATACGCATGAGCGATACCGACATTCTATATTCGAACACTATACCACATACTATCAAAACCACGATAACTTCTAGCATTGATGCGACAACAATGCCTACACCAGCACCAAACAATCCATGAAGAGTGTAACCCAATATCACCGAAACAACAAGAACAGAATAGCTCGACAGCTCTATGCCAAGAAACACAAGCGATTTACCGCGCGAGAGCGACACATATTCTATTGGTAGATACATGGCACGTGCCAACATCGACAACGATGCCACCTGAAGCATCGGGAGCACCGGCATGAACTTTCCGCTATACAATGCCGGCAACAACATTGGAACAAGAAGAATGAAGACGGTGAGTAGTGGCGACACGAGATTCAACGACACCTCTATCTGATTATTGACAATGCTATTGAACCCTGAGCCAAGCGATGGCATCGAAGACAGGCGTGGATAATAATCTGTCTCCATCGCCGTAAACACCATTCCAGCATAAGTGAATATCATCACATAAGCGGCATTATAGAGTCCAACCATGTCCACCCCACTGGTATAGTTGATAAAGGAACGTATGCCAAGCTCTGCTCCACTACCCGCCATACCAGCAAGCACAAAGGCAGTACCAAGCTTTATAAAGCCATAGCCCTCACGCAACACTGAACGCCGAAACACCATACGCATAGGAAAAGTCTTCAGAGAGAAACGAACCACTATGCCCGCTTCTATCAGCGCCATAAGCAGCAACGATGGCACAATGCCTTTATAGCCAAACATCATATATACAGGCACCGACACAATAATGGCCGACAGGGCTGTGAGCATTGAACTAAGCGCAACCTCATTAAGACGCCTCGTGGCCTTTAAAATAGCCATCTCGCCCGCTGTAAAGGTGGTAAGCGCCACCACTGGCGACAACAACAAAAAGTGTAGCGTGTGATTGCCAAAGGAAAATGTCCACATGCTTAACAGCGGAGCAAGCAATGCACACAATACGCCACCAAGCAAAGCTGTGAGCACACTCCAATGCCTTAACACCATTATCTTATGCCGCAACCTATGGGTGTCGGAATCGTTATATGCTGCAGAGATATCACGAATGGCACTGATCGATAATCCAAAGTTGGTAGAGTCGCCAACCATCTTTATGGTGGAATTGAACAGGGCTATCAATCCCATACCCATAGGTCCGAGTATCAGCGCCACAAGTTTGTTGCGCACCAACCCTACGAGCAGATTCAACACCTGCACGCCACCAAAAATACCAGTGTATTTAAGTATATGAGAATAGCTATTCTGTTTTTCCATTATATATATAAACGTAATTAAATATTAATTATTACTTTTGCATAAAGAAAAACAAAAGGCTATTTATGCAAAAACAACCACTTGTGAGCTTTGTCATCACCACATGCGACACCCAACCTGCATTATTGCGACAGTGTATCTGCAGCATTACGGCTCTTTCGCTCAGCGCACAGGAAAGAGAAATTATAATGATTGATGATGGCTCTACCACATCTGCACTAAACGATATCATTGACATTGCCGATGATATTCTTTACATACGCCAGGCTCGCCAAGGACTGTCGGCGGCACGCAACCGCGGGCTACAGACGGCAACTGGAAAATTTGTTCAATTTATTGATGGGAAATATAGCATCATACAAGTAGCTTACGAACATTGCCTCGACATTGTACGCTATCATAATCCCGACATAGTGAGCTTTAAGGGTGCTGCAGAGGGTAAAAAGGTGGATACGCCATTCACCTACGATGGTCCAATGGCAGGAAACTACTTTATGCGCAACAACACCATCAACACAGCTGCATGGAGCTATATCTTCGAGCGTAAAATGCTCGGAAGTCTTCGCTTCGACGAAAGTATCACCAACGACGACGAGGGATTTACACCACAATTATTCTTGCGTTCAGAACGATTCTTTCACACATCATCAGAAGCTTGCCGACTAACGACTACCGACAATACAACAGATGTTGTCAGCCAGCAAGGCGATATTAACAAAATGCTTGACGACACCGAAAAGGTGCTGTTACGACTGCAGAAACTGATAGTGCCCGACACCGATCGTCCTGCACTCAACCGCCGCATAGCACAACTCACAATGGAATACATCTCCAATATCATACGACAGACACACGACAGGTATCTGCTCAACGAAAGGCTCGATACACTAAAGGCATGCGGATTGTTTCCATTGCCAGAGCGCGACTACTCTAAAAAATACAGATATATGCGCAAGATGATAAACAATAGCCTGCTACGCCGACTGCTGTTTGTAACAATGAAATAACGGCAAAGCACCATTTGGCATTATGCTTTTGAAGAAATGTAAATTAAAATTCATTAAATAGCTACTTGTAGTTTTAATATATTCGTTTTTATTTCTTACTTTTGCATAATTAAAGACGCAATATAATATAATGTGGCACAACACATATTGTTGGTGCCACAAAATAATCAAAAAACAAAAAAAACAATAAAAAGAAACACAATATGTTCGAAAATTTAAGCGACAGACTAGAGCGAAGTTTTAAAATTCTCAAAGGCGAAGGCAAGATTACAGAAATCAACGTTGCCGAAACTCTTAAAGATGTAAGACGCGCCCTTTTGGATGCCGACGTCAACTATAAAGTGGCAAAGACATTTACCGACACGGTAAAGCAGAAGGCTCTCGGCATGAACGTGCTGACAGCTGTGAAGCCAAGCCAGTTGATGGTAAAGATTGTTCACGATGAACTTGCAGAACTTATGGGAGGCGAGGCAGCCGAGCTGAACCTTAAAGGTCGCCCATCAATAATCCTTATGAGCGGTTTGCAGGGCTCTGGTAAGACCACTTTCTCTGGCAAGCTTGCCAACATGCTCAAGACAAAGCAGCACAAAAATCCATTATTGGTGGCTTGCGACGTGTATCGTCCTGCCGCTATCGAACAGCTAAAGGTTGTGGGCGAACAGATAAATGTACCAGTATACTCTGAACCCGACAGCAAAGATGTTGTTACAATCGCTAATAACGCCATACAACATGCCAAGGCCAAAGGCTACGACGTTGTGATTGTCGATACAGCCGGACGTCTTGCCGTTGACGAGGAGATGATGAATGAGATTTCTAACCTCAAAAATGCCATCAACCCCGATGAAACTCTCTTCGTTGTAGACTCAATGACTGGTCAGGATGCAGTAAACACTGCAAAAGAATTCAACGACCGTCTTGACTTTAATGGCGTAGTGCTCACAAAACTCGATGGCGATACACGAGGTGGTGCAGCCCTCTCTATACGAACTGTGGTTACAAAACCTATTAAATTTGTAGGTACAGGCGAGAAGATGGAAGCTATCGATGTGTTCCACCCTGCACGTATGGCCGATCGTATACTCGGCATGGGCGACATCGTAAGTCTTGTAGAACGTGCACAGGAACAATTCGACGAAGAAGAAGCACGCCGTCTGCAGAAGAAGATACAGAAGAACAAATTCGACTTCAACGACTTCCTCGGACAGATAGAGCAAATCAAAAAGATGGGCAACCTCAAAGACTTGGCTGCTATGATTCCTGGTGTTGGCAAGGCAATAAAGGATGTAGATATCGACGACAATGCTTTCAAGGGCATCGAAGCTATCATAAAGAGTATGACACCAAAAGAGCGTACCAACCCAGAGATACTCAACCAAAGCCGCCGTATGCGTATTGCTAAAGGTAGTGGCACCAACCTACAGGAGGTGAACCGACTCATAAAGCAGTTCGACCAGACACGCAAAATAATGAAACTCATGACTGGCTCAAACATGGCAAAAATGGCTGGTATGATGGGTAAAATGAAGGGTATGCCAGGCATGCCTAAAATGTAACGACAAATACTATTTATCATATGCAACTGATAGACGGCAAAGCTACAGCAGAAGCCATTAAGGCCGAAATAGCACAAGAAGTTGAGGCTATAGTAGCAGCAGGCGGCAAACGCCCACATTTGGCTGCAGTGCTTGTGGGACACGACGGAGGCTCAGAAACCTATGTCAAGAACAAAGTTATAGCTTGCGAAAAGTGCGGATTTACATCAACACTGATACGCTACGAAGACGATGTTACTGAAGCAGAATTGTTGGCATGCGTAGACAAGCTGAATGGCGATGCCGATGTCGATGGATTTATAGTGCAGCTACCTCTGCCACGCCATATCAACGAGCAGAAGATAATTGAAGCTATCGACTATCGAAAAGATGTCGATGGTTTTCACCCTATCAACGTTGGGCGCATGGCTATAGGTCTACCATGCTATATATCAGCCACACCACTTGGCATTATGACACTGCTTCAGCGCTACGACATAAAGACATCAGGAAAAAAGTGTGTAATAATAGGTCGTAGCAACATCGTGGGCAAGCCTATGGCGCAGCTAATGATGCAAAAACAATATGGCGACTGCACAGTCACCATATGCCACTCACACACTAACGACATAAAGAAGGAATGCCTTGATGCCGATATCATTATAGCAGCCATCGGACAACCCGACTTTGTAACTGCCGACATGGTGCGCAAAGGAGCAGTAGTAATAGACGTTGGCACCACACGCGTGGCTGATGCCACACGCAAAAGCGGATATCGCCTCAACGGCGACGTGAAATTCAACGAAGTGGCCGACAAGTGTTCATACATAACACCCGTACCTGGTGGTGTAGGACCCATGACGATATGCTCGCTCATGAAGAACACACTCGCCGCAAGCAAGAAGGAATATTACAAGTGACAGCAGAAGAATACTACGTGCTCGGTAACGAGTACAGACGTAAAGGCGACTGGAAACATGCCATCGACAACTATCTCGAAGCAATAGCATTAGACCCAAAGTCGCCAGCAGTAGAAGCAAAACGTATGCTCGACGATATACTGGCATACTACTGCAAAGATATGTATAACCCCTGACTATAAAAAATAATATTATGGGAAAGATTAAAGGTGCCATTGTGGTCGATACAGACCGCTGCAAAGGATGCTCCCTTTGCGTTGTGGCTTGCCCAAAAGAGGTAATAGCCCTCGCCCCAAAAGCCGTCAATGTGCATGGCTATTCGTATGCAGAAGCCATACATCCTGACGATTGTATTGGTTGCGCGTCGTGCGGCATAGTATGTCCCGACGGATGTATCACTGTTTACAGAAAAAAGATGGAGGAATAAACACTATGGCAGAAAAAGAAGTAAAACTCATGAAAGGCAACGAGGCTCTCGCCCACGCTGCCATACGCTGTGGTGTAGACGGCTACTTCGGCTACCCCATCACACCACAGACAGAGGTAATTGAAACTCTGGCTGAGCTCAAACCTTGGGAAACCACAGGTATGGTGGTTGTACAGGCAGAGAGCGAAGTAGCATCAATCAACATGCTTTATGGCGGTGGTGGCACTGGTAAGCGCGTAATGACATCATCGTCAAGTCCTGGAGTGTCGCTGATGCAAGAGGGCATATCGTATATGGCTGGTGCGGAAGTGCCAGGACTGATTGTTAATGTGCAGCGAGGTGGTCCAGGATTGGGCACAATCCAACCTTCACAAAGCGACTATTTCCAAGCTACACGAGGCGGAGGCAATGGCGACTACTACATCATTGTGCTTGCGCCTAACTCAGTACAAGAAATGGCTGACTTCGTTGACTTGGCATTCAACTTGGCATTCAAATACCGCACACCAGCAATGATATTGAGCGATGGTGTCATCGGACAGATGATGGAAAAGGTGGTGCTACCACCAATGAAACCTCGCCGCACCGAAGAAGAGATAGAGAGAGAGTGCCCATGGGCATCAACAGGCCGTAAAGGCATGCGAAAGCCTGTTGTGGTAACATCTCTTGAACTGAAACCGGAAATCATGGAAAAGCGCAACCAACATCTGCAAGAAAAATACCAACAGATAAAAGACAACGAGGTGCGCTACGAAACATTGTTCATGGACGATGCCGAATATATGATTGTGGCATTCGGTAGTGCAGCACGTATTGCCGAGAAAGCTATTGAACTTGCACGCGCCGAGGGCATCAAGGTAGGACTATTCCGTCCTATCACCCTGTGGCCATATCCAGAAAAGGAAATTGCAGCCTTGGCAAAACAACTTAAAGGCATACTCGTGGCAGAGATAAATGCCGGACAGATGATAGAAGACGTGCGCCTTGCTGTGAACGGAACAGTGCGTTGTGAGCACTACGGACGTTTGGGTGGCATCGTGCCAGAGCCAGAAGAAATGGTTAAAGTTTTAAAGGAGAAATTTCTATGAACGATATAATATCACCAGAGAATGTGGTTTATAAGAAACCTGAGCTTCTCAACGACACCCACATGCATTATTGTGCCGGATGTTCACATGGCGTTGTGCACAAGCTTGTGGCAGAAGTGATTGAAGAAATGGGCATGCAAGAGAAAACTATCGGCGTGAGCCCTGTAGGTTGCGCTGTGTTTGCCTATAAATATATCGATATCGATTGGCAAGAGGCTGCACACGGACGTGCTCCTGCCCTAGCCACTGCTATCAAGCGCCTGTGGCCTGATCGTCTTGTATTCACATATCAAGGCGATGGCGACATGGCATGCATCGGTACCGCAGAAAGTATACATGCTCTCAACCGTGGCGAAAACATAACACTCATATTCATCAATAATGCTATCTATGGCATGACAGGTGGACAGATGGCACCTACTACCCTTATCGGACAGAAAACTGCCACATGCCCATATGGCCGCGATCCGAAACTGCACGGCTGGCCACTCAACCTCAGCGAAATGGCTGTTACACTACCAGGTACATGCTTCGTATCACGCCAAAGCGTAGAAAACGTTGCATCAGTACGCAAGGCTAAGGCAGCCATCAAAAAGGCTTTCACCGCATCAATGGAGGGCAAAGGTTCATCACTTGTAGAGATAGTAGCAACCTGTAATAGTGGATGGAAAATGCCACCAGTAAAAGCAAACAAGTGGATGGAAGAGAATATGTTCAAACAGTACCCTAAGGGCGACTTAAAAGACACTACAAATCTATGAAAGCAGAAATAATTATAGCAGGTTTTGGAGGTCAGGGTGTGCTCTCAATGGGCAAGATACTTGCCTACTCTGGCTTGATGGAAGACAAGGAGGTTACTTGGATGCCTGCATATGGTCCTGAACAACGTGGCGGAACAGCCAACGTAACAGTGATTGTTAGCGACGAGCGCATATCGTCGCCAGTGCTCAGCCGCTACGATGTGGCAATAGTGCTCAACCAACCTTCACTCGATAAGTTTGAACCAAAGGTAAAACCTGGAGGTATACTCATATACGACGGCTTCGGCATCATCAACCCACCCACACGCAAAGACATCAACGTGTATAAAATTGATGCCATGGATAAAGCTGCCGAACTGAAGAACTCTAAAGTGTTCAATATGATTGTACTCGGCGGACTACTTAAGGTTTGCCCTATCGTGAGCACTGAGGGTCTTAACAAGGCACTTTTCAAAACTCTACCAGAGCGTCATCACAACCTCATTCCTCTGAATATGGAGGCTGTGGATGCTGGTATGAAGATAATAGAAAAGGTATAAATGTTAGCAAAAACACACTTAAATATTAATTTTTTATAACTCTCTAATTATTCGGGGTGGGCTGCAGTGATGCACCCCACTCTTTTTTTATATATTATGGTGTAAAGAGAATTAATATCAACCTAAACATTAACATGCCCCAATTAACTCCAAAAAGACAATATGGGTTGTAATATAAAAAAGCATATAGCTCAGTTAATTTACCCTATTAATTACACCCCAATTGTTTAATTGTGTAAAGAATAAAAGCCAATAATAATTTTGTCGTATGAACGAAAAGCATTATCTTTGTGATATGTAGATATGTAGTTGAAACCAACTATAAAAAGCAAATTGCTCATCAACATATCTACCTGTTAACTCGTAAATTTTAATATAACGAACATAGGAAAATGAATAAATCCAAATCTCTTATCTGCACCATAGCTCTTGCTGCAGTTGGCATGTTTGCCTCTGCCACAGCAACAGCTACGCCCGCTGATACCGACTACACCAAGTATGTAAACCCATTCGTAGGCAATGCCGACAATGGTCACACGTTTCCTGGAGCATGCCGACCATTCGGAATGATACAGACCAGTCCGGTTACTGGTGGCGTAGGATGGCGCTATTGTGCAGAATACGTGTATAGCGACACCCTTATATGGGGATTCACACAAGATCATCTGAATGGTACGGGATGTATGGATCTTGGCGACATCCTGCTAATGCCATCCACAGGCAAGCGCACACGAAGCTGGGATGCCTACCGCTCACACTATGCCAAAAATCAAGAATTTGCAACACCAGGATACTACTCTGTCTACCTCACCGACGCTAAGGTTAAAGCAGAGCTCACTGCCACACCACATGTGTCGCTTCACCGCTATACCTTCGACAGTGCCGACTCTACATCTGTGCTTATAGACTTGCAACATGGTCCTGCATGGAACGATAAACAATACCACTCGCAGGTGTTGGCATGCGAGACACATTGGGAAGACGCACAGACACTCGTGGGACACGTGCAAAACAAAGTATGGGTGAAACAAGACTACTTCTTTGTGATAAAGTTCAGCCGTCCCGTACTAAGCAGCATCACACTGCCAAAAGCCGCCGACACTGAAAAAGGAGAACGCATAGTTGCAACATTCAATGTGGATCTTGGTGAGCAACTGCTTGTTAAGACATCTTTGTCTACAACATCTATAGATGGTGCTAAGCGTAATATGCAGGCAGAACTGCCCGAATGGGATTTTGCTGCCGTGCGCAATGCTGCACACGATGATTGGAACAACTATCTGAAACGTATCGATGTTGAAGGAACAGAGGAACAAAAGCAAAACTACTATACATCGTTCTATCATGCACTGATACAACCCAACCAAATAGCCGATGTCGACGGCTACTATCGCAATGCTAACGACGAGATTGTAAAGGCAAAGAACGGACAGTTCTATTCCACTTTCTCATGTTGGGATACTTACAGAGCCGCTCACCCATTCTATACTATCGTTATGCCCGATCGTGTAGACGCTTTGGTAATGTCACTCGTAGAGCAAGCCGAAGTGCAAGGCTATCTGCCCATCTGGGGATTGTGGGGTAAGGAAACTCACTGCATGGTGGCAAATCACGCCTGCTCTATCGTGGCAGAAGCTTACCATAAAGGTTTCCGTGGCTTCGATGCCGAGCGTGCATTCAATGCTATCAAGCAGACACAGACAGTGTCGCATCCAGAAAAGTCTGATTGGGAAACATATATGAAATATGGCTATCTGCCAACTGATTTAATAAAGTCGGAGTCGGTTTCATCAACATTGGAGTCTGTATATGACGACTATGCTGCAGCCGATATGGCACGCCTCATGGGTAAGAAAGCCGACTACGCTTACTTTGCCAAGCGTGCCAACTTCTACAAGAATCTGTTCGACAAACAGACCAAATTCATGCGCCCACGCCTGTCGGATGGTTCATGGAAGACTCCTTTTAACCCAAGCGATGTAGCCCATGCAGAGAGCGTTGGTGGCGACTATACCGAGGGTAATGCATGGCAATACACATGGCATGTACAACATGATGTGCCGGGACTCATCAAGCTCTTTGGCGGCGAGAAACCATTCTTGAACAAGCTCGACTCGCTATTCACTCTTAAGCTTGTGACATCACAGAACGACGTAACGGGACTTATAGGTCAATATGCTCATGGCAACGAACCAAGTCATCACGTGGCTTATCTATATGCTATGGCTGGACGCCCCTCACGCACACAAGAGTTGGTAAGAGAGATATTCGACACACAATACCACCCCACCGTTGATGGTCTTTGCGGCAACGATGACTGCGGACAGATGTCGGCATGGTACATGCTCTCTGCTATGGGCTTCTACCCCGTAAATCCAGTAAGTGCGCAATATGTGTTTGGTGCTCCACAGATGCCAAGCATCACTCTGCACCTACAAAACGGCAAAACATTTACCGTGATAGCCGAGGGATTGTCGGAAGAAAATAAGTATGTAAACACGATAACACTCAACGGTAGACGCTACAACAAGAGCTACATATCTCACGATGACATAATACGTGGTGGTAAATTAGTCTTTAAAATGACTTCAAAAAAGAAACATGATAAGTATTAAAATGTAATATAAAGCACATTTTAATAGCTATATAACACACGGATATCGACATTTACTCACAAAAATGAGTATGTCGATATCCGTTGTTTATTACCCATTGTTCATTTTTTCCTTTTGTGTAATATATTCTTCCACCGAAAACAACTATCCAAGCAAAAAATAGACTTTAATATTTTGATTTTTCACAAAAAATACTTTACTTTGCAGCCCGTTAGTAGAAATAGCTACAATAGGTTTAATAAACAAATAATAAAAGGTAAGTATTTATGAAAAAGTTTACAACTCTTTTCGCTGCTGCCGCAATGGCAATTTCTGTGAATGCACAGAGTTTGACTGAAAGCAAGACATTCGACAACATGTACATCGGTATTAATGGTGGTCTTGCAACACAAAGCACGGGTCATGCATGGCTCAAGGATATGCAGCCAAACGTAGGCGTACGCATCGGTCGCAACTTCACACCAGTATTTGGTCTTGCTGTTGAGAGCAACGTTTACTTCAAGCACACAAATGGCAATACAACAGGTACACTCGTAAACGGAATGAACACTTCACTCCTCGGAACTGTAAATCTCAGCAACTGGTTTGGTGGCTACAAGGGCACACCACGCTTCTTCGAGGTTTCTGCTCTTTATGGTTTGGGTTGGGGTCATGTATTTTCTAACACCGACTATAAGATGGATTGCCTCACCTCTAAGGCTGGCGTTGACTTTGCTTTCAACCTTGGCGCTAAGAAGGCATGGCAGCTCTATATTGAACCTGCAATGATTTGGGGTCTCAATGGCAATGGCTACGAAGGCATTGAGTACAACATCAACCGCTCAGTATTCCAGCTCAACGTTGGCGTTGTATATAAGTTCAAGAACTCTAATGGTTCACACAACTTTACAATCGCTTCAGGTCGCGATCAGTCAGAAATCGACGCCCTCAACGCTCAGATCAATAGTCTACGCAGCGAACTCGACACTGAGGTAGCTAACAAGAATAGCGCACTTGCTGCTAAGGATCAAAAGATCAGCGAGCTCCAAAACGCTCTTGACGAGTGCAACAAGAAGGAGCCTGTATACGTTAAGCCAGAGACAGCAACCAATCTGCAGCCAACTGTTATCTTCCGTCAAGGTAAGACAGTGGTAGACCCAGCACAGTATGCTTCTATCGAGCTCATCGCCAACTACATGAGAAACCACAAGGATGCTAATGTAGAAATCAAGGGCTACGCTTCTCCAGAGGGTTCAAAGGAGATTAACGAGAAGATTTCTCAGAATCGTGCAGAGGCTGTTAAGAACGTACTCGTTAAGAAGTACAAGATCTCTGCCAATCGTCTTAAGGCAACTGGCATGGGCGCAACTGACAAGCTCTTTGAGCAGGTCGAGTTCAACCGCGTTGCTACATTCAACGATATCACAAAGGATTAATCATAGTCAATAAATTGGCATAAGGTTAGTGCCTTTAGCTGATAAACACCAATGTCCTGATGCTACACACATAGCGTGAGCATCAGGACTTTTTAATTGTACTCAACAAAGACTATTAGCCAGAGTTAAATGCGGCACAAATCTTATATAAAGCTCATATCTGATGAACATAAAATCCATTGGCAACAAAATAAAAGGCAACTACACACTTACAGAAGGTACGGTGTATTCTATGCTGGTTATATGCAGCATCTCGCATTTTCTAAATGACATGATACAGTCTATCATTCCTGCCATATATCCTATTATAAAAGATACATATCAATTCTCCTTTGCCCAAATAGGCATTATCACTTTGGTGTTTCAGATGACATCTTCTATACTACAGCCATTCACCGGACTCTATGCTGACAGGCATCCGCGCCCTTACGCATTATCAGTAGGCATGTGCTTTACATTAACCGGCTTGCTAATGCTCGCTTTTGCGCAAGACTATATACTGATACTCTTAGCGGTGAGTGTAGTGGGATTTGGCTCATCAGTATTCCATCCCACAGCATCGAGAGTGGCTCAGTTGGCGTCAGGAGGCAAGAAAAGTCTGGCACAGTCAATCTTTCAGGTAGGTGGTAATGGTGGCTCGGCATTAGGTCCGTTGCTTGCGGCCATCATCATCTTACCTTTCGGACAGCATGCTATATCATGGTTTGCATTTGCAGCTTTGCTTGCCGCACTAATAATGGTTAGACTTGGAGCATGGTATAAAGCACGCCTGACTTACGCAACAAAGCATCCGCAGGCAAACGTAAGTCTCAACAACGACATTTCAAAGCGTAGCAAATATATAGCATTGGGTATACTTATATTGCTGGTGTTTTCAAAATATTTCTACACTTCTTGTATAACAAGCTACTTTACATTCTTCCTCATCGACAAGTTTGGCATCGGCGTACAGGCATCACAGATATGTCTTTTTGTTTTTCTTGCAGCCTTTGCTATCGGCACGTTGGCAGGAGGAATATTTGGCGATAGATTTGGCAGGAAATACGTGATATGGTTTTCTATTCTCGGAGCTGCCCCTTTTGCATTGATTATGCCCTATGCCAACTTTACATGGACTATCATATGCACATTCCTGTCGGGACTGATAATAGCATCTGCATTCTCATCAATAGTCGTGTATGCCACCGATCTGATGCCAGATAAGGTAGGACTAATAGCTGGCATATTCTTTGGATTGATGTTCGGACTCGGTGGTCTTGGTTCTGCATTCTTCGGATGGCTTGCAGACAAGACAAGCATTGAATTCATATTTCAAGTGAGCGCATTCTTACCTTTATTAGGAATTATTGCAGGACTACTTCCTAATACCCAAAAGAAAGCGTAACATCAAATGCAAATTATTAAACCCAACTCGGTCATCAGATTTGGGTTTAATAAGTTTGTATTAGGCATATTATATGTTCATCTGTCAATCATAGCTACAATAAAAGCTCAGCAGATATTCTTAAAAGACATTTATTAACACATCCATCAGAATATCTGCTAAGCCTTATTAAATTTTCTTGCCGGCTTTCAACTCTTATTATTCCAGCCTGCTTAACTCTTATTGGTCAAAAAAAATGAAGTACCAGCCGTTACACGCTGATTTATAATTATATACAGCTCGGCTGATACTTCTAATAATGTTTTAACGTCAACACTTTATTTATAGTGTTGCAATGCGTCAAACTATTACACTACCTCTAATCATTGTGCTACCAATACACTTGCCTCATCAATCCAGATGCGGTTCTCACCTTGTGGCAGCAGCAATGTACGCAGCAATGCTCCATTAAGGTTATATATAGCTACACTCTGCATTTTGTCAAGATGCAAGGTAAGCCATTGCTTGCCTGTGGCCTTAATCGGTAATGCATCGGCATCAGCTATCGTGATATTATCAACTGCAACAACATTATCAGGAAGATCACCAACGATGTTGTTGAACTTTGTCCAGAAGCCTGTAGCACTATATGCATTGACACATGATGCAGGCACATGCACAGTTACATTGTTAGGACGACATTGTGCAAATGGATAGTTGTCGTTGTTGCTACCTGTTGGTGGCACTGACGGATAGCTGAAGATGTCGGTAAGGAACTGGCATCCGCAGAAAGCATTGTCGCCAAGTGATTCGACGCTGGCAGGCAAGGTTATCTGCTTAAGCATCGGACAGTTGCGGAAGCACTCATTGCCAATAGTGCGGAGTGTTGATGGCAACTGCAGATTTTCAAGAGAAGTACATCCCATGAACATCATGGCACCAAGTGACTCTACATGCAACTGCAGATTGAGCGATGTAATGAATGGGTTGCCGACGAAAGGCGACAACCCGTTGCTATTGTCAAATCCACGAACTGTGTATTCTATGCCCTGATAAGTTATGTTGGCTGGGATTGTGATATTGCCCTTATACATTTCGCCACTTGGTATTGTTACTTCAAGGTAGTTGCCATTGCCATCGTAGATAGCCTTGTAATCAATGCCATCGTAGGTTAGACTCTTTGGTAAAGCAGCAAGGTCGTCAACGAATGTAGAGAAGCTGCTCCACTTTGCATTGGCTTTGAAATTGCTTATCAAACCCTGCTGTACATGAATAGTTACATTTGCAGGATTAGGAAGATCACTGAAAGCGTCTGTCGAAACACAGTCGGGTGATGACGGACGAACATAGATATCTGTGAGTGCGTTGCAACCACTTAATATTTTACCACCTGTTGCCTGCAAGCTAACGGGTAGTGATATTGACTTGAGTGAAGTGCAGTTCTTGAATGTTTCGCTACCAAGCTGCTTCAAGGAACGTGGTAGTTCACATGTTGTCAGACGACCAAACCCCTTGAAAGGAGCGCCAAATAGACCTTGTGGTGTTGTAGCATTCTCAAGATTAAGTTCTTTGAGCGATTGTAATGTTGAGAGATATTGCAAATCATAGTCGTTGAGTTCGCCAGTAATAGTAAGTGCCTCAACTGCATCGGCATCGTATGCCTG
Source organism: uncultured Prevotella sp. (assembly GCA_934215545.1). GTDB lineage: Bacteria > Bacteroidota > Bacteroidia > Bacteroidales > Bacteroidaceae > Prevotella. The sequence goes on along the minus strand of CAKQAD010000002.1, from coordinate 33,957 downwards.
CTTCTCTATGGTATTTTCCAATTGACCTGCCTTTTCAACATTTACATTGCACTCAGCCACAAGTTCTGATGCATTAAACGCCTTTGCCTTAATGTAGAGAGAGTCGGTAGTAAGCATAATAGAGGTTCCGGTACGTGGTACATATGTCTCGCCACAGAGATGCTCCTGTATGATGCTCTTCACTACACCCGTATTAGGCGTAACCTGATAAGTATATGTAGAACCTAACAGTGGTTTACCTTCATAAAGTACATTGCCCTTGTCCTTATCGTCGAAAGCAACATTCTTCAATTCACGCTCAATGACGACAACAGGCACCTTACGTCCGTAAGCCTGTAGCTTCACCTCAGTGCCAAGCACGTTGAGCACTGGTTTCCAATCTGTAGCCGATTCGTTGCGAGCCACAAGTTGCAGATAGTCGCCAGCTACAGCATTGTTAGTAGCTGTAAATGTAAAGTCTACACCCTGAGTATTGGCAGCATTAATATTCACGCTCTTATTACCAAGCGACTCCACAACAGTGCCGTCAGCATGACACAGGTTCCACTGCAGCTGTCCTTTCCAGTCGCGTTGAGCAGTGAGTTTAGACAAATGTATGCTAACAGAGTTGTTGGCAGTAAGAGTAGTGAGTGTGGTGTAGAAACCATCATAAGTTTTCTGACTTTCAAGCACGAGTGGAGCACATTCATCTTCCTTAAGAGGCTTGATGCCAATCACAGCCTGCTGCTTGTTGGCAAACTCAAACGAAGAGTTGGTTGCTGTTATGGCAGAGATGGCAAAGTAACCATTGCCATCGCCAGTCCAACCAAAGTTGAAATGGAAGAGGTTATCGCGATAGCCATCAAGCACAAAGCCGTGGGCACCACGTCCTTGCACCGACTCGCCAGTGTAGATGACAGGACGATTTTCGTCAATCTCTTTACGCATCATCTTATCCCATGTTGCAGCATCATAGTCGGCGGCAGTCAACAGGCGTGCGGTGGCACCATAGCGGAAATACTGAATAAGAGCTGTTGGCACCAATGTCTGGCGTGCACCACTACTCTCTGCATCATAATACATCTCTACAGAAATGCCTAAATGACGCATAAGCAATGCTACTGCCTCTGCCTGCTCTGTGGTATAGCCATTCTTATAGTTTGTTGGCATGTTTGCCCAATCATAGTGTGTCTCGCCGAAGTTACCCACCATACGATCGTCTTTCCAGATGTGTGTCTTGCTGCCATTACCCACGAGTGGCCATTGATGATAGCGCATCACTATAGCCATGGCTGTAGCGGCACATCCTGTAGGATAAGAGTTAGGCGTCATCTGATTGAATGGAGCCCACTGTCCCCACAATGCGGTTTCGAGCAAGCGCTCACCCTTGTATAGGGCAGAACGAGCTGGAATAGTTGCTGTAGCCGACAAAGCCTTGTATTGTGCTTTGTAGCCATCGAGCAAATCAATCAATCCGTCGGGAAGAATGTTGCCCGAAAGGGCTTTGTCGGTATAGCCTAAGATGGTTCGCATACGCTCATCGCCAGACACAATTACCAATTGCTTATTATCTTCATTGTTAAACAGATAATAAGCCTGAGAAGTCTTGTCGTTGGCTGATTTTCTCAGTAATTTGTGTAGTCCTTTCTTGCTGCTTATCTGCAGAGCACTAACAGAGGCATTGCTGCCCTTTGTCTGAAAAAAGTCTTCTGCTACCTTTGCTGCATCAGCGAGTGAACGCTGCTGGGCATTGCTGGCAAGAGCTACCGACAAGAAAATAAATAATGCGGTAAAAAATTGTTTTCGCATAGATTTTTTAGAAATATTATAAAGTTATTGTTGTTTCTCCTTTTGTATATGTGTGATTGACACCATTTAGATGTGAAATATGTATGTCTTTAGCTACTGGTGCAAAGTTATATAATTTATTGATTAGCAGCATCAAATAGAAATTACTATTCGACATTTTTATTCACATTTTAGAATTATATATCACCGCTTTTTGAATTCTATCTTGCCACGACATACCTCCTTCAAATCATCGGCAGCTGGCAATGTCGACTTCTGCACCAATATGCAGAACACTCCTTCACTCTCCTCTTCAACAACAAAATGCAGGGTGTCGCCATAGTGCGATTCTGCAACATAGGCAATATCAATGCGGTGCAGACTATTACTCTTATACCAATCGAGGCCCCACATATTGAGCATGTGTTCTATATACTTCACCGAATTGACATGGCCATTGACATCCACATCGCTATACTGCATAACTACAGTGCGCTTGCACTCTGCTTTATCTGTAAGGCGCACTCTTTGGAATGGACGTATCGGACATGCCTTATCGGTTTCGATATATTCAGTAATGAGTCCATTGCGCAAGCCAAGAATGTCTACTGGCTGGCGCGTTTGGGTGTCGATCATTGCCCAAATGCTTCGACCATAGCCATACACCTTTCCGTGGGCAGAACGAATAGCGAAATTACGACTCGTGAAAAACTTCATTACATTCTCCACCCATGTATCGACAATGATACGGTCGTAGGCAAGAGGCAACTCATCCATTTCCATAACAAAGCGCGACAACACCCATGTGCGGTTGATGGGATTGAGATAGTCCATACCATAACCACGCTCATTAGAATGGAAATCGGCAGCATTAAGCAAATGATTGCCCAAATGCCCTATGAATATGCGATTAGAAAAGTCGCAATGAAACGGCTCTACAAGGAAGTCGTAGCTTCCTACTTTACTCAATAGTTCCATATATATATGTTTTATATTAAGCAGCCACAATATTCGACTGCTTTTATTGTATTTACTTTATAAAAATCTTCTTTCCATTAACAATGTATATTCCATGATGCGGTGCATTAACACGTTGTCCAAGCATGTTATACACCACACTGCCAGCATCTGCCGTTGATACAACAGGTGCCACACTCTGTATTGAATTGGTGTCGCCAATGTCACCGCCGTCAACAACAATGCGGCACTCTTTCTTATCAAATGGTGTTACAAAATCGGTAGAATTTTCAGGACTTGGCAATGTGAAGTATGCTCTTAGCCCAGGCAACTTACCTGCCTTATTAGGAGTGGTGAGCTTTACTCCTGTTTTAGAAACAAATCTGATGCTGCCATTAGCAGGCAACAACACGGGGTCGAAGGTTCCCATAAACCGAAATGGTAGTGATGACCTATTCACAACTCTGTATCCAGGCTTCTCGGCAGAAATGATTTTATTGTGCACAACTATATCAGACAAGGGCTCATCGGAATTTTGATTAGGCATGAGCAACAATGGTTCGCCAGCCTTGGTTTTACTTACTCTCTCGAAATGAAACACCATTCCGTTTGTTCCCGAAGGCTTTATTGAGCTGAAACGCAGGAATGCTGCGCCACAAAAGGCTGTAGCCATATCTTCTTCAGTGAGCACAAAGGGCAGACAGATAGTATAAAAGCCACCATCATTCTCAAACGTGCGGTTTATCGTTATGCGTCGCACCATGTTGCCATACTCCTCGATGATACGATTTGCATTACCGACATCAGAACTCAACGACATCTCATTAATTATGCGAAAATTGTTATTTTTCCGATAAACCCGTACATCGTCATAATTTGTATTAACAGCAAAGGTGTTAAAACGATCTGTATTGGCTTTGTATCTTATATATTTATCTACTGCCATATCAAATTTCATCGTTGCATTATCGTCTGCTATAGATAGTGCGATTGTTGTTTTGGTTGATGTGGGATTGTCGTCACCATAAAACAGGTTTAATGTTGAACTCTTTGCCGTACATAGCCATTTGCCATCGGCTGTGGCAAAGCGCACACCACTTGAAGTAACCTTGGCACGAAACACCTGCATGCTATCTGTTGAAGATGTGGCGATGAAACCATCACTTGAAATATTGACACTACATGTGGTTATAACCTGTTTTTTCTGATACTTGCTAAAAGTCTTTGAGTGGGCTTTGCTCACTATAATCACTTCATCGCCATCAAGCAATTGCGCCTCGTTTTGCACAATGACAAACTTGTCGTTAGATGCAGCACTGGCATGCAACGATAGGTGCATGCCAAAGAGGAGATTTAGAGTGATTATAATGATTCGCAACTGTTTCATTAGCTTTAGTTATTGAATTTATAGGTTTAATTGTTGTCGGAGAACTTAAAACGCGCCACAAGTGGCAGGTGGTCGCTGAAACCATTAAGATAGCGCGGACCGAGATAGTTGCGATGCGGTTGCACTCCGCCATACTTTTCGTCTTCGGTAAGCAAAAACGGAGCATCATGCACCTTGCATGAGATCATGTGTGGGAGCATTGCCGTGCTCACAAGGATATGATCCAGACTTCCCCACTTTCCATGATACTTATATGTTCCTTTAGCACCATTATTGCCATTTGCTGTGGCTGACACGTCATTCATGCCACGACTCAACAACATGGCAATGCTTTTGGCGTTGGCATAGTCGTTGAAATCGCCTGCCACCACTATACGTGCTGATGGCGACACGGCATGTATGGAATCTATCAATGTCCCTACTCTGTCTGCCACCAAGCATCGGAATGGGCGCGACAGTTTCTCACCTCCTCGTCTACTTGGCATATGCGTCACCACCACATGAAGTGTGTCGCCATCAATGAGTGTACCAGAGGCATAGAGGATGTCGCGCGTTGGACGCATGCCCTTAATGGGGTTTATACGCACAAAACGACTATTTATAAGCCGGAAAGAGAATGGTGAATAGAGCAAGGCGACATCAATGCCACGCTCATCGGGCGAGTCGGTCACCAAATATCTGTATCGTGCCTTGCGCAACATAGACCGGCGTGTGAGATAGTACATAACACTATCGTTCTCTACCTCGCACAATGCCACCATATCAGGCAGTTGCCATGAGTCGCCATCGGTACCGCACGACACTATGGTCTGTCCGATGCGGTTAAGCTTCTGCCAATAGCGTGTGCGTGTCCAATGATAAGCGCCATCAGGAAGAAACTCTGTATCATTCTTTAATGAGTCGTGCCTACAATCGAACAGATTCTCACAGTTGAGCTCTACAAACGTAAACAACGACAAAAGCATCATCATCATAGACATAGGCAACTATCTATTATATAATTTCTCAAGATAACACCAACCGACTCTAACGCCTGTTGCTATTTTCGATTTACAATGTCCATCTGTTGTCTCACCGACTCTTCATGCACATGCTCAAACACATCGCGTATGAAATCGGCATCCATTCCGCATAATGTGCCTTGTGCTCCGCGCTTGTCGATTATCTCTTTATAACGTCCGGTCTGCAACACCGCCATATTATGCTCTTTCTTATAAGCACCAATATCGCGACACACTTTCATGCGTTTGGCAAGCAATGCAAGCAGTTGGTTGTCGATATCGTCTATTTGCTTACGCAACTGATTCAGTTCATCGGTAAGCACCTGACTATCACGTATTACGAGCAGACTGAGTATATAGTGTAGCATATCGGGTGTGAGTTGCTGCTTTGCGTCGCTCCATGCCTTGTCTGGAGTGCAATGGCTCTCCACCATAAGTCCGTCAAATCCTAAGTCCATAGCCTGTTGGCATAATGGTGCAATGAGTTCGCGGCGTCCACCTATATGGCTTGGGTCGCAGATGATGGGCAACGATGGTATGCGGCGGCGCAACTCTATGGGTATCTGCCACATTGGAGTGTTGCGATATATGCGGCGGTCGATGCTTGAAAATCCTCGATGTATTGCCGCCAAGCGCTTCACTCCTGCTTGGTTAAGACGCTCCAAGGCACCAATCCACAGCTCTAGGTCAGGGCTAATGGGATTTTTTACAAACACTGGCATGTCGACACCACGCAAGCAATCGGCAATAGCCTGCATGGTAAATGGATTGGCAGAAGAGCGTGCTCCCACCCAAAGGATATCAATGCCATACTTCAATGCCAACTCCACATGCTCGGCTGTTGCCACTTCGGTGGCAGTGAGCATGCCGGTGGCTTGCTTCACCTGCTGCATCCACGGCAATGCCATCTCGCCATTGCCTTCAAAGCCACCAGGTTTGGTGCGTGGTTTCCAAATGCCAGCACGAAAAATTCTACAACCAAGCTTATGCAACTGGGTTGCAGTGGTCATCATCTGTTGCTCAGTCTCAGCAGAACACGGACCAGCAATGACAAAGGGACGGCTACGCCTACTGGGCAAACATAATGGTTGTAAATCCAAATCCATGCCACACGCTTATTTTGAAGTTAAACGATATTTTTCTGAAATTATGATTCATTCATAGCGCCATGTTTTAACCCAAATCGGTCATTAGATTTGGGTTAAAAGACTCCATATGGGTCTTTCTCGCGATATGCTTTCTTTATTTTTTCTTCAATACCTTCATCGGCATTTGGCATATTAGCCTCATATTCCGCTGCTGTGGCTTCATCGGCTTGTGCAGCCTGCTCATCGCCCTGTTTACGATACTCTGTGCCACGCTCCTTGAACGCCTCAACACAGAAGGGGTTCACCTCTATCACCTTTGAGTACATCTGAATGGCGGCATCGTGGTTGCCTTGCGCTTTTTGCACACGGGCATTTAACAGCAACACATCTTCATTGCTATCAAAGCGCTGCAACAAATTGGCTGCATCTTCGGCTGCATCTTCGTAGTCGCCATTCTCAAGCAATATCTCACCACGCAACTGTCGGGCTTGGTCGAAATCGGCATTCAGTGCCAATGCCTTGGTGAGCAATGCCACTGCATTATTGAGCTCGCCCTGCCCTTGACAGGCTTTAGCATATAGATAGTTCACCTGTGGATTGTCGGCATCTACCAGTAAGGCTTTCTCGCAAGCATCAGCCATCATAGTGTAATTCTCCATCATATAAGCCACATCGGCAATGCGCACAAGAATAGCCACATTGTCAGGACACGCCTCGGACATAATGCGCAACTGCTCATAGGCCTGTGGCAAATCGCCAGTCATGATGTAGGCACGCGACAGATAGTCGCGACACTCCAAATCGGCATCATTCATCTCCAATGCATGGGTGAAGCACTGTATGGCGTAGTCGACCTGTGATGTCTTTAAGGCACGCACACCATCGTATTTCAAAATTTCAAAATTCTTCTCTTCTTTTTGCTTGTTGTCTGTAGAATTGTCACGACCGCCAAACAAAGCCTTGAATATATTCATTGTTCAGGTATTTTGTTATTTAAAAGCATTGCTAACATCGCATTGTATGTTACGATACAAAGTTACGGAAATCTTTCGAGAAATAGCATTTTCTCATCGTTTTCTAAACGCTATACAACAGGAAAATATCGTTAAAGTGTTTGAAAACAATAAGATGTTACGCTCATAATACGTATATTTGCAAAACAAGAGATTGCAATGGGTGCTGCATTTCATTATGAATCGACACTTGCCTTGCCTCATTGTATTATATAAAAACGAAGACAAAGAATATGAATATCATTTGCAAACTTATAATAGTGCTTACAACATTCGTGTGCTGTGCCACTACAGCAAAAGCTCAGACCCACGACGATAAGGACGGTGGCTTTGCACAATCGCAATTCGATGAGTCGGCATTGCAACGCATCATGCCTACAAGATATGGCGGCAATTCGCGCAAATGGCGCGATGCACAACCCATCGACGAGCAGAACAATGATGTTGGCGCCTATAACGATGTTGCAAGTAGCGACTCGCTCCACTTACCTAAACTAAACAGCTATGGTCAGCCGCAAACCATCAGCAGATATCCTCTTTGCTTTGATGGCTGGTATAGCTGGGGATTGCACAAGGGCTTGAACATGCAACTTGGCGCCTCTGTCTTCACTCAGTTTGGCAAAGGTGCACGAGGCGGTGCAGGCTTTGGTCAGAACATATCGCTGATGTATGCCATACCCTTAACCGAAAAACTCTCGGTGGCTATTGGCGGCTATCTTAACAATGTAAACTATGCTGGCGACAACTGGCATGACGTGGGTCTGTCTGCCGTATTGGGCTACAGATTCAACGACCATTGGGAGGCTTATGTTTTCGGCCAAAAATCAATAACCAACAATGTGTACAACCGACTTAATTATGCCGCCTATGGTAATTGGTATAATGGTATGGGTTGTGGATATGGCCGATTTGGTGGTTTTGGCACCAACTTCTATGGTTTTCCTGCCTACTCTGCCTACGACCTTGGTAATATGGGCGACCGTATTGGTGCCACTGTGCGCTATAATGTAAATAGCAGTATGAGCATTGAGGTTACAGTAGAAAACCGCTGGATGCGCAACCATCCATAACCTCAACGCCCATTATATATACTTATCGAAAACTTATCATTTAACGAATTTCAATCGCAGACTGTTCGTCACCACGCTGACACTTGACATTGCCATGAGCGCACTTGCCCACATCGGGGTGATTTGGAAGTCGATGCCCATAAGACGCAAGGCTCCCGCAGCCAACGGAATGCTCACCACGTTATATAGGAATGCCCAAAACAGGTTTTGCTTTATCATGCCAATGGTGCGCAACGACAATCGGTAGGCCTCGGGAATGGTGCGCAAGTCGTTGCCCATCAGTGTCACCTGCGCCACATCCATAGCCACATCGGTGCCCTGCCCCATAGCAATGCTTACATCTGCCAATGCCAATGCCTGCGAGTCGTTGATACCATCACCGACCATTGCCACACAACGTCCTTCAGACTGCAGGCGGCGCACAATGTCTTCCTTGTCTTGTGGCACACATTCACTTTGCCAATGGCTTATACCCACTTTTTTTGCCCAATAAGCCACTGCATTTTCACTATCTCCACTCATCATCCACACTTCAATGCCTTGATGTTTCAGTTGCTGCATAGCTTCTGCTGCATGTGGTTTAAGCTGCTCTCGCTGGTCGAGGGCTATAGTTTCATCTTTCTTGAAGTCAATATTCTTATTTGGTATTGTCAGCGTTCCTGTCTTGTCGATAACAATAGCATCGACCTTGCACATCTGTTCGATGGCAGTGGCGTCTTTCACAAGAATACCCTTGCTTGCCGCCTTACCTACACCCACCATGATGGCTGTAGGTGTGGCAAGCCCCATAGCACACGGACAGGCAATGACAAGCACCGACACTGCCGAAAGTACTGCTTCTGCCAGCTTCGCCTCGCCACCAATGGCCATCCAAATAGCAAATGTTGCTACCGATAGCAACAACACACACGGCACAAACACAAGAGCCACCTTATCAACAAGGCGTTGCACTGGGGCTTTTGAACCTTGTGCCTGACGCACCATGCGTATGATGCCGGCAAGCATGGTGTCTTGTCCTACCTGCATGGCACGAAAACGCAGCGTGCCTTCTTTTATCATTGTTCCAGCAAGCACTCTATCGCCTTGATGCTTGGCTACCGGCAATGGCTCACCAGTTATCGTCGACTCGTCGATATAGGCTGTTTCCTCTGTCACTATGCCATCAACTGGAAGTTTTTCGCCTGCACGCACCTCAACGATATCGTTCTTGCATATTGTAGCAAGTGGCACATCTGTAACCATATCGCCACTAACCACATGCGCCTGTTTAGGAACAAGCCCCATGAGCAATCGTATGGCAGATGCTGTTGATTTCTTTGCACGCTCCTCCAAACAGCGGCCTGTGAGCACAAATGTGATTATCATAACCGAGGCATCGTAATATGTGTGCCATTCTATGCCCCGCACCCCCCAAAAGGCAGCACCCCAAAAAGTATTGAACGCACTGAACAAAAAGGATATTAGGGTGCTCATTGCCACCAGCGTGTCCATGTTTGCCGAACAATGGAGCAACTGCTTCCATGCATTTATATAGAACTGTCTGCCACAATACACCAGATTGAGCAGAGCAATGATAAGCATAGTCTGATTGGCTGCATCGATGCTTCCAACACTAATCCATCCCATCGATAGCGACATAGTGAGCAAAGTGAACAGCCACGATAGCGACATGCGCTTCAGAAGCCGCCTGTAGTTATTGACTTCAATTACATCTATGCGCGTTTCATCGTCGATAATGAGTTCATAACCAGCGTCGTCTATCACATGTTTCATATCTTCAGGCGACACAAGGTGCTCGTCATATTCTACCATTGCCGTGCGTCCTGGCAACGACACGGCTACATTTTTAACTCCTTGCATTGCACGCAACTTGCGCTCCACATTTGCGCTGCATCCTGCACATGCCATTCCCAAAACGGGCAATATTTTCTTTTCCATAACACAAAGGTATAATAAAATTTATAATTGACGAGTTGCTAAAAACAAGTTTATTGGTTTACAAACAGCAAAAAGGCTATGACGATTGTTGTCATAGCCTTTCTTGCCAATTACTTGAGAAAAAGTGTAAGTGATAATTCTGCTTTTTGCTTCACACCACATGCACAAAATCAATGTGGTTAGTTATACCAAATGGATGAATCCACGCGAACATAGCGGTCGTCGCTTTCGTTGTAGATGTTGTCGAGCTCATACGACTCACTATCGTATGTGTGCTTTGTTGTTCTCTTCATAATACCCTCCTATTCTGACCAGTGTCTCTTGCCGATCATTTAAGATTACCATTTGGGAATGTGAGACTACATCCTTTTTTAATAATGCAAATATAGTGGTTTTATTTATAATCTGCAATTTTTTCGGGCGTTTTTGTTGTAAATTTAAAATAAATTACACAATAATATAACAATATGCAATATTTATGCATCGATATATTATTTCATTTCATTGAATGCACTTCTAACGATTGGTATAGCAATGGCAAACGTCACAACATCGCACACGGCTTGACACATCATCACTCCCATGAGTCCGAACAGGTGGGGCATAATAATGATGAAAGGAATGAAGATTATACCTTTGCGTGCCGATGATAGAATATTGGCACGCAAAGGTTTGCGTGTGGTTTGTAGCATCATATTGCCTGCCATGATATAGGCATTGAGTGGATAGACAGCAAGTTGCCAGCGCAAGGCTGTGCTTCCTACAGCCACCACAATAACATCATTGCTAAACATGGATATGGTTTGCTCGGCAAAACAGAACACTATGAAAGCAAAGACTACAAGAAAAGCAAATCCTGTCTTTACCGTAAACCAGAAGCCATGACGCAAACGGTCGTAAAGATGAGCTCCGTAACAATAGCCACAGAATGGCTGGAATCCTTGCCCCAAGCCCACTACCATTGCCATCACAAACATCGTCACCCTGCTAACGATAGACATGGCTGCAATGGCACTATCGCCATAATTGGCAGCGGCAACGTTAAGCATCACAACGGCAATGCTTGCAAGTCCTTGGCGCGATAACGATGGTGAACCACCAAACACTATTTCTTTCAGCAAGTGCCATTTTGCCGAAAACTTTTTCCACTGCAGCGACACTCCTGATGTGGTGTTGCGCTTACACATTATATATAATATAACAAAGCTTGCTGCCTGGCCTATAACAGTGGCAAGTGCAGCACCACGCAACCCCATGCCACAACAGAATATAAGCAGTGGATCGAGCACAATATTGAGCAGCACACCACTCACTATGCCCAGCATGGCTTGTCGTGCCTCGCCTTGCATGCGCAACTGACTATTGAGTGTGAACGATGCTATCTGAAGTGGTGCTCCCAGCAATATCACCGACATGTATTGCTCGGTATATGGCAGTATGGTGGTTGTGCTTCCGAGCCATAACGACAACGGACGCAACAGCAACAATCCTCCAGCAGCAATTACTACACCAGCAAGGAGTGCATAGGCAAGACCTGTTGCTGCCATACTATTTGCGTTATGCATACGGCGTGCACCCAGTTCGCGCGACATATAAGCGCCACTACCATGGCCGAAGAATGAGCCTACCGCCTGTATAAGGCACATAAGCGAAAAAACGATACCTACTGCCGCCACTGACTGCGTGTTGAGCAGTCCGACGAAGTAGGTATCGACAATATTATATAGGCATGTTACGAGCATAGATACAATCGTGGGCACCGCCATTGTGAATATAACACGCGAAATGGGTGCCTGTGTCAAGAATTCATAATTGTTTCTTTGCTCGTTATGCATTTGCCTGTATTAATCTTTCAAAGAATATACTACTGTGGTCACCACCCTCACCTTCTTTATATAAGGTGTCGACTGGTCGCGGTCGTCAATAGAGAATTGTCCTTGGTCTGCCGTCACAATCTTGTTGAGTTTGCTATTTGAGTTTTTAGCAAATTGCTGCGCTGTTTGTTCGGCATTGGCTATGGCTTCTTCCATCATCTTGGGTTTCATCTGAGTGAACGACACATACTCGTATTTCACTTGGTTTTCATATCCACCATCGACAATGGCAACGCCCTCCTTAAGCAGTTCGCCTTGACGTGCTATTATAGAGCGCACCAGCTTTACATTGTGCGAGGTAACGGTGATAACCGAAGTGATGTTGTAGCGATAGTCGCGACGATTGTCGCTGTATTGGTCGGCATTCTGGTCGATCACTCTTGGGGCATTGACACTTATCTCTTCTGCCTTGATGCCATTGGCCATCAGAAAGCGGCGTATCTTGTACTGTGTCTGTCCGAGACGTGTGTAGAGCTGTGGCAGGTCGTTGCCCAACTCCTTCGACACGATAGGCCATGTCACCTTGTCGGCATCGACTTCCTTTTCTGCAAGGCCCTTTACTGCCACCTTGCGGTCTTTATTAGCGAAATTATCAATGCCACCCTTGATACAAAGACCAAGAACAACAATGCTCAGGGCAACTATTGCCGAGCACCAAATGGATTTGTTATTCATAAGCTTGAGTATTTGTGTGATACAACAAAAATAATGATCGATTTGTCACAACTGCTATTGTCTCTCTACCAATGTCTGCACAATACGCTCTGCTGTGCGTCCGTCCCAACGCTCTGGTATGCCACAGTGTTTCCATTCGCCACACGCCATATGTGCCATTTCTTCACCAAGGCGCACAGGATCTTCGCCCACAAGAACATTGGAACCTGTCTTGACGGTTTCTATATGTTCGGTATAGCTATTGAGTGTGATGCATGGCACCATGTTGAATGTGGCTTCTTCTGCCACGTTGCCTGAATCGGTTACCACACCAAGGGCGTTGGCTGAGAGATAGCCAAAGTCAAGATAGCCCAACGGACTCGTTAGGTGCAGCGACTTGAATAGCAGCGGATTTTCGTCTATTATCTTCTGCACTGCCGTGGCAGCCAACTTACGCAGTGGTGCCACTACAGGCACATCGCCAGCATGTGCCATCATGCTCACCAACAGAGCACGCAACTCATCGGTGTTGCCGATGATTGCCTTACGATTGAGAGTGAACACTATGTATTTACCCTCCTGAAGATGCAGCTGTTGCATGATGTCAGGGCGGTGCAGGCGTTGGTGGTTGAAGCGCAATGTGTCCATAAGAATATTGCCCACCATATATATCTTCGACGACTCTGCGCCTTCTCTTGTTGCGGCACTGTTGCCACCTATGCCAGCCGTGAACAACAGGTCGGACAATCCGTCGATGACAAGGCGGTTTATCTCCTTAGGCATGCTTATGTCGAAGGAGCGTGTACCTGCCACCAAATGTGCCAATCGTATGCCTTGCTTCTTTGTTACGATGGCTGCCGCCATGGTAGATGCCAGATCGTCGACCACTATCACCACATCGGTATTGTGCTTTTGCAGATAGCCCTCGAATGCCGACATCACCTGTCCGGTGAGTTCATTGAGGTTTTCGCAGTCTACACCAAGGTATACATCTGGACGCGCCATCTGCAAATCGTCGAAGAGCGACGCTTCGAGTGTAGGGTCATCGGCTTTGCCGGCATATACCAACGAGTGCTTGATGTCGGTACCACTAGCATTCATCTTGTCTATGGCTCTTACTATCGGCGCTATTTTCACAAAATTCGGACGTGCGCCCACAAATATACATATGTTCATAAAGCTATTCGATTTTTATCTCTCAATATTATTGTCAAGAAACTATATGTCTGACAGCTGCTACCCACTGACAATAAAATGCCTTGGGTTGCAAAAGTAATGAACGGAAGTTACCTGCCCGCCCTAACACCTGTATGGGCAAGGGATGGTGCCGATAACTTCCGATTGGTTCATATCTCAGTGCACAATAGCACGGCTTAACAGCCGCACCTTTATGCTTTGATGCCGCATGTTAGCCCTGTTCTTTGAAGAGCTCTTTTATGCCAGCAAGGCTTCCAAGCACGTTGGTAGCCTCGTAAGGCAGATAAACGGTCTTGGTCTTGTCGCCGCTTGCAAGCTCTTCCATCATTCGTATATACTTCTGAGCGAGCAGATAGTTGGCAGGGTTGGTGCTCTGACCCACCGCCTGTGTAATCTTCTCAATGGCTATAGCCTCTGCCTCTGCCTTGCGGATGCGAGCCTGTGCCTCACCCTCTGCATGCAAAATCTCTTGCTGCTTCAGTGCCTCGGCGCGATTGATGGTTGATGTCTTCTCGCCCTCCGACTGCAGAATGGCTGCCTGCTTCTGTCCTTCTGATGTAAGAATGGTGGCACGCTTGTTGCGCTCTGCCTGCATCTGCTTCTCCATGGCCTGCAACACGCTCGAAGGTGGAATGATGTCTTGCAGCTCCACACGGTTCACCTTTATACCCCACTTGTTGGTGGCATCGTCGAGCACAGCACGCAACTTGGTGTTGATGGTGTCGCGCGAGGTGAGTGTCTGGTCGAGTTCCATCTCGCCGATGATGTTACGCAGTGTTGTCTGTGTGAGCTTCTCGATGGCGTTAGGCAGATTGTTGATTTCGTAAACAGCCTTGAATGGGTCGACAATCTGGAAATAAAGCAATGCATTGATTTGCATCTGGATATTATCCTTTGTAATCACATTTTGCTTATCGAAGTCGTACACCTGTTCGCGCAGGTCGATTGTTGTAGTGTAGCCATAACGACCGCCACGCATGGTGACAATAGTCTTGGCGCTATCAATAAATGGTATGATGATATTGATACCAGGACTAAGTGTGGCGTAATACTTTCCAAGACGCTCCACGATTTTTGTCTCACTCTGCGAAATAATCACTACAGCCATCTTCACGAAGATAATGGCAAGCACAACAAGTGCAATAAGTAGTATTGTTACAAATTCCATTGTTTTCTGTTTTTGTGGTTAATAAATTACGTTTATATAAATTCTAGATCAAGGAAACTTTATTATATCTGTTCCACCTTTACGATGATGCTTTCCCGCCCAACAATGCGCACTCTTGATCCTTCGGCAATGTCGAAAGCGGCATCCGATTCAGCTTTCCAGTCGTCGCCATCAATCTGCACTCTGCCATAATCGCCAGTTTTTATCGTTTGCGTAACCTTGCCTACTCTGCCCAACAGGGCGTCGGCATTGCTCACCCTGTGGTGTGCATTAGAATTGAGCAACTCCACAAGGCGTGGACGCAAGAAATATATTGAAAGCACACTGAACACTGCAAACACCACCACCTGCGCCCATAACGGCACACAAAAAAATGATGTTGCCAATGCACACAATGCTCCTATTCCAAAGCAAGTGATAAAGAAATCGCCCGAAGTGAGCTCCATTATCAGACATAAGGCAGACACAACAGCCCAAATAGTCCATAAATGCTGCATAATATATTCTGTCATAAACTCTGTTGTTATTATTAAAGGTTACACAATAATATTACTATAGCAAAGCTACAAATAAAGAACGAAAATACAAAACATTTTATATTATTTTTTCGTTACTTTCTGTCATGTTGTTTTTCAACTATGATTGCTGTTCTATTTTTCCATAACAAGCTTATGCAAATATTTTTTTTGATTTAGCCAAATTGTTACAAATGAAAATCGCAAAATAGAAAATCCCCACATACTTTCCATTGCTGTTTATGGCATTAAAACACAAATAAGCACCATAATTTGCATTGCAAAATCAATAATAAACGATGACAACTTAAAAACTGGACTTCTTTTTTACAAAAACAGGGCTTGTTTTTATGAAAAATTGGGCTCCTTTTTACATAAAATTGGGCTCCTTTTTAATGTAGAATGGTATTAATTTCAGCATTAGAATATTCAATTTATTGCACACTTGCATGCAATACCGCCACAATACATTATATATGAACGCATTAACACTTGCGCACTTATATTTAAAGAAAAACGCACCAACAACTTGCATGCTAATTTAACTCGCATTCTCAGAAGGCAAGAACAGTACAAATATTGTCTTTGCTCGCACAAAAACATGTTGAATTCAAGAAAAAAGACAAATTATTGTCCCAAACGGACAAGGGTGCCACCTTTTACTTCTCTACCTTCTACAGCTACGGCATATACGCCTACGGGTAATGACGACAGACTAACATCGTAGGCATTGCCACCCTGCATCAGACACTCAGAAAGGCAAAGCCTGCCATCAGTAGAATATATGTTCAATTGTGCGTCATGCTCAAGTGGCTTGACAAAACGTATTGTTAACAGACGATTAGTGGTGATGGCTACACTAAAACTGCCTTGTGCAGAGTGTTGCAAGGCTTTCACATCAGAGAGTCCGAGGATATGAATGAGCCCGGCATAGGCATCAATAGCACCATAGCCACAATAAGAAGGTGTTGCATCGCCATAGTCGCCACACGGACGGCAGGTGTGTTTAAACACAGCCATCACATCGTCGGGTGTAAGCATAGGGTTGGCTTGCAACCACAGGGCAATGATGCCAGCCACCGCAGGTGCCGACATCGAAGTGCCGCCTGCAGCGAGCCATCCGTAGGTGCGGCCTTCAAAGGCAGTTGTCGACACAAGTGCTGCATTGTCGTTAGGATTGGCAGCCATGTAATAGCTACTCATCGATGATATAATGTTGGCTCCAGGTGCCATGACATTGGGTTTCGACACACCGCTAAGGGCTGGTCCCACCGAAGAATAGGAGCCATACTGTCCGCTTGCTCCCCAAGGTTGCACCACTTCTTTGCCTTCAACATTAACATATTTAGGACGGCAGGCGGTGCCACCAACACATATCACACTCTCAAAACCCGATGGTGCCAAAATGCCATAGGCGGCATCGGCATCTGCCACGGCAGCATTGATTTTGTTGCACTGCATATAGCCGGCTATTCTGAACATATCAGCGGCGGCACCATCGCCAACCACTTCTACCGATGTGGCATGCTGATTGGTGAGACATCCTTCAATATCTACACTGACCACAAGTTCCGAAGCGTCGTAGCACGAGGCATAGGCATGAAGTGTTTGCACTATGCTGTCGCCATCAACCACAAGTGTGTCGCTGAGCACTGACCCTTCGGCAAGTTGCACATCGTTGCTATTTACGCAAAACACAGCCTTGTTGCCGTCAGCGATGGTTAATCGTGGCGATGCTGAAAGGCATTTCTCTACATTATAAATAGTAGTGCGCAACTGAAATTGTGCACGGCTCTTTGCCACCACACACGCCACCCCATTGGCATCGATAATGAAAGTGCCTGCCGAAGGGCGATCGGCTGGTTTATGTACATGGTTTAACAGCATTCCGTTGTTGCCTGCCGACGACACCAGTATGCGTCCTGGACCAACGAGTGCTGCCAGTGCCTCACGAAACAGTTGCGTGTCGCCACTCAAATCGTCGGGCGAGCCCTCACTGAACGACACCACACAAGGTTTTCCTACGGACTGCGCATAGTCGAAGATGTATTTAAAACCGAGCACATCGGTTGCATAAGTGTATTTTGGAAGGTCGGCATCGGCAATAAATTCACGGTCGCTGTTAACAGCATTGTTCACCAAGCATATCTCGCTCTCGGGTGCCATACCTTTATATATAGTGCCAGCTCCATTGCCGGCAGCAATGCCCAGCGTGTGTGTGCCATGCCATATCTTCATTGCATCGCGCGAATGCGCATAGTGCAACACTGCCTCAGCACCCACATATTCCGCACCTACATACATGCTACTGCCAACGGTGTCGGCAGACAACTGGTCCCAAAACCTACTGATGCGACACTCTTTGCCCAGTGTATCACGAAATGTGGGGTGTGTAAGGTCAAAACCCACATCCTGCACACCCATCACCACTCCACGTCCGGTGTATGCCTGTGGCAACATCGCACCACTGGCAACAGGGGCTATATTGGTAAAGTGGGCTATCGAGTCGAGAGCAATGTCATTGCCACGCTCTGCCTCTATACGCAGAATACGACTGTCGGCTATCATTGAGCGCAGACTGGCCGTAGGCACATCGGCAATGAATATGTCGCCAATCCTTGCCAGCACCTTGCAGCCATTGGCAGCAAGCGGCGAATCATCGGCATCTGCAACACGCACAAAAGCACACACATGTGGACGGGCATCGGCCTTGCCGGATGATGATATTTTGTTGGCACGTTCCTTGACAGGACATCCTACATAATGCTGCAACGACGACGACAGCTTTGAAACATCCTGCCCCAAAAGCAGAGGTTGCGCAGCCACCATCATGGGCATCATCGCTATAAAGACAACAACGACAAGTATTTTATTTACAATAGTTTTGTTCATATTAATGCCTTTTATCGGGTTTTAGGGCTTTATGATTGTAAAATTACTTAAAGTATTACACATAACGATATGTTTCAGTGAAAAAATATCAGTAACTTTGCATTTTGAAACTTCATTGGTTGATGCATCACAATGCAGTTGCCAACGGCAATAGCGAACAATAATAACAAAAATAACATAAAAAGAAATGGAAGAAAAGAAAAACAAGTTTATCGCAGCCAACTATAAACTTTATGCCATCGACAACGAGGGCAACAAGGAATTGGTTGAAGAGACAACAACAGAAAAGCCATTCATCTTCATCTCTGGCTTCGGCACTGCTCTTGAAAGCTTCGAAGAGAAAGTGGTAGATATGGCTAAGGATGCCGAGTTCGACTTTGAATTGAGCAAGGACGAGGCTTTCGGTGATGCTTTCGACAACCGCATTCTCGACCTCGACAAGGAGATGTTCTGCATTGATGGCAAGTTCGACCACGAGCGTATATATCAGGATGCTATCGTACCTCTGAAGAATGAAGATGGCAACGTGTTCTCTGGCAAGGTGCTCAGCATCAGCGACGATAAGGTTAAGATTGACCTCAATCACCCATTGGCAGGCAAGACTCTCAACTTCAAGGGTGTAATTCTTGAAAACCGCGATGCCACCGACGAGGAGATTCAGTTTATGATCAGCCACATGGGCGGCTCTGGATGCAGTCACGATTGCGGCAGCTGCGGTGGTTGTGGAGAACACGAACATGGCGAATGTGGCAACCACAAGCATGGAGAGTGCGGAAAGCATGAGCATGGAGAGTGTGGCAACCACAAGCATGGCGGTTGCGGCCACTGCCACTAAGCAACAGCATTAACACAAACCCATAAAGCCCCTGAACATGAGCAATACATTTGGCAATATATTCACACTTACCACCTTTGGCGAAAGCCACGGCACTGCCATTGGTGGTGTGGTTGATGGTATGCCGGCAGGCATAATCATCGACACCGACTTCATACAGCAAGAGCTAAACCGTCGACGCCCCGGACAATCGAGCATTGTGTCAGCACGCAACGAGGCCGACAGGGTGGAATTGCTTAGCGGTGTGTTCGAGGGAGTGTCGACCGGATGCCCCATTGGGTTTGTTGTGCGCAACACCTCACAGCGCTCTGCCGACTACGACGAAATGCGCAACGTGTTCCGACCATCACATGCCGACTATACATACTATAAGAAGTATGGCATACGCGACCATCGCGGTGGCGGACGCTCATCGGCACGCATCACAATAAGCCGCTGCGTGGGCGGGGCGTTGGCAAAACAGGCATTACGACAGCTGGGCATAAGCATAACGGCCTATACCTCACAGATAGGTGGCGTAGGCATAGATGCCAACTACTCCGCCTACGATCTAAGCAACATCGACAACAACGAGGTGCGCTGCCCCGACCCTGAAAAGGCACAGCAAATGCTGCAACTAATAAAAAAGGTTAAAGAGCAAGGCGACAGCGTGGGCGGCATAATAACTTGCATCATTAAGGGATGCCCCACTGGTCTTGGCGAACCTGAATTCGGCAAGTTGCATGCCATGCTCGGAGCAGCAATGCTAAGCATCAATGCAGCTAAGGGATTTGAATATGGCGATGGTTTCAACTGTGTTAACACCTTAGGTAGCATGCAAAACGATGCCTTCACAGCCAACAAAAATGGCATTGGCACTACATCCAACCATAGTGGAGGCATACAAGGAGGCATAAGCAATGGCGAAGACATATACTTCCGCGTAGCATTCAAACCCGTGGCAACAATCATGCAAGAGCAAAACACTATCGACATCAACGGTCAGCAGACCACACTTCAGGCTCATGGCAGACACGATCCTTGTGTTGTGCCACGCGCTGTACCTATAGTTGAAGCAATGGCTGCAATGACAATATTAGATAATGTTATGCTCAAAAATGCAAGAAAATTGTAAATACGACTCTTTTTGTCGTAAATTTCACAAGATTTAATATTTTTATTGACAAAAATATGCTTGCGAATGAAAAATAATCGCTACATTTGCAGCAGATAATTTAGGGACTCGGGAGAGCCTCTGATTAACTTAGTTAAGTCTAGTTTAGTTTTTGTGTTGGTTGAGGGTAGTTTATTGACTGCCCTCAATTTTTTTTTAATATATCTATCCGTTAATTTCTTATGCCAACAAGGAGGTGTAGCAGCAGACATTATTGTATAGTATCATTATTTTGCTTTACATCCTCGTCAGATTGTTGTGCAACCCGACCATCTTGATATTCTGCGTCATCCGCATCGCATGCAAGCACTATTGTCTTAAACCAATCGCTCAGCACACCAGCATATTGGTCTTGCGAGTCGGACACAAGCAGCAACACCTGCTGCCCATTGTCGAGCTGCGGAGCCAAACACATACCTTCGTAGTTGGCCCACGAGCAATGAAACAGTCCAAGTTGAGTGCGCCATGATGTGAGCAGACGCTTCTGCACAAATGGCGCCGAAGACGTAATGACCTTTTCAAATGGATAGGAAACAGCCGACGACACATCTACAACATACAACTTACACTGACAGAAGGCACCAATCTTAAGCTGTGGCACATACGCCTCGCGCTCAAGAACGAGCAACGAACCACCTGGAAGCACACACAACTCACTGACTCCCATCACATAAGTGCCACCAACACGACGAGCTGTAGGGGCATCCATCTTATACAAATAAGATATTGGTGCCAAAGCCCTATTTGTTAAGTCAAACGACAATAGCCTCAACACATTCTGTTCACCATTCTGTATGGTGGCAGCAACACCATCACGACGCAGTGTGCTCTCGCTCACCGTCCACAACCGATGCGCCACACTATCGTAGGCAAGCGACTCGAAAGAATAGTTGGGCCAGAATTCTTCCTGAGGCATCGACCACTGCCATAATCCATCAGCAGATGTCGGAATACTATCGGTTGATATCATATATTCCTTCAGCCTACACTTGCCCTCACTCGATATCACCAACTTGCTGTCGGACACCTTGGCAATACCTTCGTGGTCGAGACCAGGAGCCTCCACTTCGCCGTGCGACTCCAAGTAATTCACCGACATCAACTCGCCCGTATTCCGGTCGATATCTATCTGCATGTTGAAATAAAGAGCCGAGTCGGACTTGTCGCTCACAAGGGCATACACATTATCACAAATATGCGTAATGCCACTATAGTTGCCTGCCGGAACCGTTGCGGGAAAACGCTGTTGGGCAAACTCCTTCACTACATGCCAACTATCTGCCGACTGACCGAACACCATCGATTGGCACATAAAGCACATCGTAAACAAAACAAATCTGTACATTTCTTCTTATCTCTTTGATGTTTTAATACTATTAACAAATGTACAAATAAAAAATCACACCGCCATTACTTTGTTTACAAAAAAAAAGAACTGTAATTCAATACATTTTTATTACCTTTGTGGGAGACTTTAAATAATTTTATACTGACAACAGAACATAACATGAAATAACAAAATGAGAGAAAAAATAGACTGCTTTCTGCCATGCAGCGATACTGACCAAATAGAAAATACACTGCAGACACTACGACAAAGCAAAACAATACAACATATAAACATTCTTACAACAAACACCGAATGTAACGACAATTATGCCAACGACTGCAACGTGATTGTTGTCGACGACCTGCTGTCTACCGACACCTTGCTCGCTATAGAAAAGCATACCGATGCCGAATATGTGCTGTTGAGCACCGCCACCACACCATTCGAGTTTGGACTACATGCACTCGAAAGACTGCTATGTGTGGCTACCGACAGCAATGCCGGACTGGTATATTCCGATAGTTTTGAAAACAAAAACGGCAGCATTGAACGCCATCCACGCATCGACTATCAGAAAGGTAGCATACGCAACGACTTCGACTTCGGACAACTCTTGCTTATACGCTCCGACCTGTTGCATGCCTATGCCGACAAACAATCAGATTGCAAATATCAATGGGCAGCACTCTACGATCTCAGACTGTTCATAAGCCGAAAAGCAGAGATACTGCACATCAACGAATTCCTGTATACACAGATAGAAACCGACCTAAGAAAGAGCGGCGAGAAACAATTCGACTATGTAAACCCAAGCAACCGCGATGTGCAGGTGGAGATGGAACGCGTAGCTACCAAACACATCGAGAAGATTGGGGCTTTGGTAGATACTTCGATATACCAAAAGCCCGACTTCAGCGAGCAAGACTTCAACTACGAAGCCAGTGTTGTAATCCCCGTATTCAACAGAGAACGTACAGTAGCTGATGCCGTGCATTCTGCACTCGGACAGAAGACAACATTCAAATACAACGTCATCGTGGTCGACAACCACTCCACCGACGGAACCACCGACATTCTAAAGGAGATTGCTGCCACCGACAACCGTCTTATACACATCATTCCACAACGCACCGACCTTGGCATAGGCGGATGTTGGAACACTGCCATCGACGATGTGCGATGCGGACGCTTTGCAGTGCAACTCGACAGCGACGACCTATACTCAACACCCAACACACTACAACGCATCGTCGACGAGTTTCACAAACAGGGTGCAGCAATGATTATTGGTGCTTACAGAATGTGCAACTTCAACCTTGAGACATTGCCTCCAGGACTAATCGACCATAAGGAATGGACCGAGAAGAATGGTCCAAACAACGCACTGCGCATTAACGGATTGGGAGCACCAAGAGCATTCTTCACCCCAATCCTGCGACAAATAAAATTTCCAAATACAAGTTATGGCGAAGACTATGCCCTCGGACTTGCATTCAGCCGCAAGCATCGCATAGGCAGAATTTATGACGAACTGTATCTGTGCCGCCGATGGGACGGCAACAGCGATGCCGCACTAAGCATCGAAAAACAAAATGCCAACAATCTTTACAAAGATCGTCTGCGCACCCTTGAGATTTCTGCACGCCAACAGTTGGCACAAGGCAAGGCCGACACCTCATCAGACAATTCGCTACAACGCTTCTTCAACAGACAGTTAGAGGTGTGGAATGCTGCACGCCAGCACTTCCGCGAACTGCAGAATGCCAAAATACGCGAACTGACATGTGGCGAAATAAGCCTCAAACTGCAGTACAACCCTGCACGAATAGTGTCTACTGGAGCAAGCATCGACAATAAGACAATAGCCAAACGCCCTTGTTTCCTGTGCGAGCAAAACCGACCCAAAGAGCAAATGACAAAGGCGGTAGACAAGAACTTCACATTGCTTGTCAACCCCTTCCCCATCATGCCACAACATTTCACCATACCACTAAACAACCATCGCCCACAAAGCATTGGCATCAACTATGGCGAGATGTATAAACTACTGAAGGCATATCCCACACTCACCGTGTTCTATAACGGACCGAAATGCGGAGCCTCTGCACCTGACCACATGCACTTCCAAGCCATTGCCAGCGGCACACTGCCACTGCAAACCGAATGGCCACGATTGTGCCGAGATGCCGACACCATTGTGACTCGCGACGACAAAAACGCCATAGTTGCCATACGCGGATTTGCCGTGCCTATATTTGCCATCAGATGCACTGATACTACCATCGGCGAACAGCTGTTCAAACAACTATACTCCACTCTGCCCATGCACGGCGGCGACACCGAACCGATGATGAACATATTGGCTTGGTGCGATGGCGAGGAGTTTGTATCGGTGATAATACCACGCAAACATCATCGCCCTAACTGCTACTTTTATGAAGGCGACAATAAGCGCCTGGTGAGTCCTGGAGCACTCGACATGGCAGGATTTATCGTTACTCCACGACAAGACGACTTCAAAAACATCACTGCAGAAGAAGCACTTGCCATACTTCAGGAGTGCGGACTACCCATCGACGAATTCAATGAAGCCATCGATAAGCTACGCCGCATAGAAGAAGGCCGATTTGCCAACGACATGCACTTCACAGGCAAACAGCCAATGGTATCGGTAGGCATCGTAAGTGGGGAGAAAATATGCTTCTCGCTCAACAAGCCATACACAGCCAAAGGCAACTTGATTGATGGCGAACAGACTGTGGAATTCCATGAGGGTGGCATATTGTGGAACGGCAATCAATATCGCGAACTCACCTTCCATCCGGGTTCCAACGATGCCTCATTCTCGCTGCACGACGTTACAATAGGCGTCAACTTCCACTGGGAGCGCAAAGAAACACAGACATTCTTAGGCACACTGCGCCTTGTGGTCGACTCCGACAAGGTGTGTGCCATCAACGAACTGCCTGTAGAGTCGTATTTGGAAAGCGTAATATCAAGCGAGATGAGCGCCACCTCAAGCATCGAACTGCTCAAGGCGCATGCCGTGATATCACGCAGCTGGCTGCTGTCGCAGATTGAGCAACGACGCCAACGACAGACAGGCGAAGGCAACAACGGCTTCTTCTCGTTCATACGCAAGGACGATGAACTCATTAAATGGTACGACCGCGAAGACCATACCATCTTCGATGTGTGTGCCGACGACCATTGCCAACGCTATCAGGGCATCACCAAAGCCACAAGTCCGCAAGTGCAGCAGGCCATAAACGCCACACGCGGACAAATTCTCATGGACGGCAACGAAATATGCGATGCCAGATTCAGCAAGTGCTGCGGTGGAGTGACAGAGGAATTCCAATACTGCTGGGAAAACATCAAAAAACCTTATCTCGTAGGCATACGCGACCTGCTGAACAGCCAAGATGGATGCAGTGGCAAAGACATTGAAGCCAACACACTGCCCGACCTCACCATCGAGGCAAATGCAGAGCAATGGATTCGCACTACACCAAAGTCATTCTGCAACACCAACGACAAGCATATACTCTCGGAGGTGCTCAATGACTACGACCAGGAGACAACCGACTTCTATCGCTGGCACCTGACATATACCCAAGAACAGATAAAGAAACTTCTTACCAATAAACTGAAAATAGAGTTTGGCGACATTGTCGACATAGTGCCAGTTGAACGTGGTACAAGCGGACGCATAAGCCGACTGAAGATTGTTGGCACAGAACACACATTCACCGTTGGTAAAGAGCTGGAAATACGCCGTGCCTTAAGCGAGTCGCATCTGTATAGCAGCGCTTTCGTAGTGGACAAAGAAGACATCGAAAACGGCATACCACAGACATTCCATCTCATAGGAGCTGGCTGGGGACATGGCGTAGGCATGTGTCAGATCGGTGCCGCAGTGATGGGTGCCAAGGGCTATAAATACGACAACATCTTGCTACACTACTATCGTGGCGCCGAGATAAAGAAGATATACAAATGATGAAGACAAATCCGTGGGCATGGATTCCCACACTGTATTTTGCTGAGGGACTTCCCAATGTGGTGGTCACTGCATTGTCGATAGTGATGTACATGCAGATGGGACTCACCGATGCTGAAGTGGGTCTCTACACAGGATGGCTGGCACTGCCTTGGGTGGTGAAGCCGCTTTGGAGCCCATTCATCGACTTGCTAAAGACCAAGCGCTGGTGGGTGCTTGCCATGCAGTTGCTCATAAGCAGCGCATTGGCAGGCATCGCCTTCACCATACCTACGGCCTTTTGGTTTCAAGGCACCATGTTCTTCCTGTTTGCCATGGCATTTGCCAGTGCCACACACGACATCTCTGCCGATGGCTTCTACATGATAGAACTCGACGAACACGACCAAGCCAAATATGTGGGATTGCGCAACACCTTCTATCGCCTTGCCGTTATATTCGTCAACGGAGCATTGGTGTCGGCAGCCGGACTACTGCAGCATACGCTGCACATGTCGATAGTATATTCATGGACACTGATATTCTACGCCATTGCCGGACTGTTCCTTGCCATCTATCTGTATCATTGCAAGATGATGCCACACCCTAAAGACGATGTGTGTTCAGAAAAAAGCATGACAGATGTGGCTCATGAACT
Organism: uncultured Prevotella sp.; assembly: GCA_934215545.1. GTDB lineage: Bacteria > Bacteroidota > Bacteroidia > Bacteroidales > Bacteroidaceae > Prevotella. Next base: position 7,478 of record CAKQAD010000002.1, on the reverse strand, counting down.
CCTGACAATGCTTAAAGGATTCTTCTGCAAATTCAAGCCACGCGACACCATAATAGTGATGCTGTTTCTTTTGCTCTACAGATTTCCAGAGGCATTGCTCAACACCATGACAAAGACATTCCTCATGCGACCCAATGCCGATGGCGGACTCGGACTGACGCCCGAAGAATACGGCATAGCACAAGGCACCGTAGGACTGATCGGACTCCTACTGGGTGGCATACTGGGTGGTGTGCTCGTAAGCCGCGACGGCATGAAGAAGTGGCTATGGCCCATGGTTTGCGCGATAACACTTCCCGATGTAGTGTACATATATCTTAGCTACACCCTAAATGCCGACATCATAATGGTGTCGTCGTGCCTGTTTGTAGAACAATTCGGCTATGGCCTCGGCTTCACAGTGCTCACACTATATATGCTTTTCTATAGTCATGGCAAATTCAAGACCTCACATTATTCTATATGCACTGGCATTTCATACCTCGGCCTAATGCTACCTGGCATGATGTCGGGCTATATAAAAGATTATGTAGGCTACAAGATGTTCTTCATCATTGTCATGGCATGCTGCCTTATAACATTCATCGTTACAGCATTCCTTAAAATCGACCCCGATTTCGGTAAAAGAAAATAACATACACGCAAAACAATGACCGACAACATAATAAACAATGCAGAAAGCACTGTAGCAACAAAAGGCAAACGCCTACGTTGGCTATGGTTTCCGTCGCTTCTTTTTGGCGACGGACTAACGCTTTCTGCCCTAATGTTGTCGATGGTGATGATGTGCCGATTAGGACTTGACAATGCCCTAATCACATTATATATATCGTTGCTTTGCACTCCATTTTTGCTGCGCCCACTATTTGAGATGATTATTACACACTTTCGTGGCACCACCAAAGTGTGGATATTGTCGGCAGAATTCATATCAGCCCTGTCTTGGTGGGGCATCGCCTTCACACTGCCCACCCAATATTGGTTGCCCGGAACGCTATGCTTCATGCCCTTCATCGTGATGTTCGGACAGTTCTACAACATAGCAACTTGCCGTTTCTACACCGACGACTCCGATACGGCACCAAAGCATCATATCATGTTGTCGACATTGTTCAGAGCCATGGCCTTGCTCTTTGCCATAGGCATACTACCCATGTTGGCAGGCAACATTGAGGTGGTGACACGCAACACACGCTATTCATGGTGTTTCATATCGTATATAATGGCTGGCATCAACTTCTTCTTGTGGCTGTGGCACAGCATCTTCTTGCCAGGAGGATGGCACCCTTATGCCAAGGCAAAAGACCTCTACGGACTAAGCAACGGCAAATACAGCAAGGTAGTAGATGCCATGATGCATGGCTTCCACAACCGTTCTATGCTATATTTCATATTGCTATTCATCCTGCCAGAAGCCATTATGCACATCGTGGCACCACTATTCTTCATAGATGCCCCACACAACGGCGGATTAGGATTGTCGCCCCAAGAGTTCGGACTGACATTCGGTACAATAGGCATATTCGCCTTTTGTCTTGGATATGCAATTGGAAACAAGATAATAAGCAAATACCAATTGCACTATTTGCTTATACCAATGGCAACATTGATGTCGCTGCATGCCATGGCGTTGTTGTATCTTAGCTATAATCTTGCAGCCACACTTGCCACCATAAGCCTTATGGTGTTCTTAGGCAATGCCATTCTTGGTTTCTGCCTCACCGCTTACGTGGCAAGCATTAGGCTGTTTGCCCGTCAATCCGTGGGCGCCTCACTGCGCAAGGCCATAGCCGTGAGTCTATGCACGGCTACGATGGTGGGCGCCGGATTGTTCTCGGGCATGCTGCAAATGAACATCGGCTATCGCCAATTCTTCATTCTTGTATCTATTGCCTACACTGCAAGTGTTGCAATTGCAGGCATACGCACATTTGTATCTATTAGGCTTGCTCGCCAACAATCTCACGAGCACGCTCAAGAGCGATATTAATGTGGCTACAAATATTCTGCTCACCAACAAGATCGTAGAAGTGTGCCTTCTGCAATTGCGAATGCACCTTCTCGCTTACTCCCGATAATACTATCTGAATTCCTTCGTCCTTACTCATGGCACACAGGTTGGTAAGGTTGTGTATACCAGTAGAGTCAACGAAAGGCACCTTACGCATTCGTATGATGCGCACCTTTGGACGATCGCCGAAGGCAGCCATTATCTCTTCAAAACGGTTGCCTGCGCCAAAGAAGTAAGGACCATTGATTTCGTACACCTCTACTCCCTCTGGAATGGTGAGATGCTCAAGATTGCCCTTGATGATATCCGACTCTTCGTTTATCTCGTCCATGATAACCTTCACATCCGTTGTTTCCGACATTCGCTTCATGAAGAGCAAACATGCAATGATGAGTCCCACCTCTATTGCAACAGTAAGATCGAAAATGATTGTAAGGAAGAATGTGATAAGCAGCACTGCCACATCGCTCTTCGGATTGCGCATCAAAGCAGCAAATGAGCGCCAGCCACACATGCCATAACTAACAATCACCAACACACCAGCAAGACACGCCATTGGGATATACTTGGCAAGCGGCATCAGGAAAAGGAATATAAGCAGCAACACAATGGCATGAATAATACCTGCCACTGGAGTACGACCACCATTATTTATGTTTGTCATCGTACGAGCAATGGCGCCTGTAGCTGGTATACCACCAAATATCGGTGTTGCCAAGTTGGCAATACCCTGTGCCACAAGCTCGGTGTTAGAATTATGATGGTCGCTAATTACACCATCTGCCACTGTTGCCGACAGCAGCGACTCTATGGCACCAAGCACAGCAATGGTCAGTGCTGGAGGCACCAGACTCTTTATCGTTGCCCACGACATAGCTGGCAACTGCGCCTCAGGAATGGCATTGCTCACCGAGAAACGGTCGCCAATGGTTTCTATGGTCGTCACTCCAAAATAGTTTTTAAGCACAAGAGCCAAAACCGTCATTACGATTATCGCAACAAGCGAGCCTGGTATCTTCTTGCTGAAACGTGGAGTAATAGCAATTATCACCACACTCACCAAGCCAACAATAGAGCACCACATGTCTGCAGTAGAGAAATTACTGATGTAGCACCCCCACTTCTCAATAAAGTCGGAGGGCACACTGTCTATGCTCAATCCAAAGAGGTCTTTTATCTGTGTAGTGAATATGGTTACGGCAATACCACTGGTAAAACCTACAACAATAGGATATGGTATATACTTTATGATTGTGCCAAGCTTCAATAGTCCGAAAAGCACCAAGAACACACCAGCCATAAGCGTAGCAATAGTAAGGCCTTCCATTCCATACTGCTGTATGATGCCATAAATAATGATAATGAAAGCACCTGTCGGACCGCCAATCTGCACCTTGCTGCCTCCTAACAACGAAACAAGAAATCCTGCAACAATGGCAGTAATAATACCCTTCTCTGGCGTCACACCCGAAGCTATACCAAAGGCAATGGCAAGCGGCAATGCAACAATACCTACAATTATACCCGCCATGACATCTTGCACAAATGTCTTCTTGTTATACGTCTTCAACGACGTGAACAATTGAGGCTTAAAATCAAATGCTTTCATCCTGAAACAAATTTGTGTTTAAAGAAAAGTGAATAAATATTTACAAGACATTGTAAAATCGAATGCAAAATTAATAATTTTTCACGAATAGACAAAACGATATCCGCATTATAAGGAAAATAATCTCATCATTCGTTGCGCCTATAATACAAAAGTAGTAACTTTGCGTAATATAGACGTGGCTTCATGCCTATCGACAACACATGTCGTGGCACACCATTATTTTATATATAACACAACAGCCACACTCTTTAGGTAAAATTAAAAACTATTCAGGTTGGAACAAAAAAAAGCATATCATGCCGATTTGGAGAGGCATCGCTTAACATGGTTCTTGATAGGACTCATTGTGTCGCTTTCAGCATTGTTTGTGGCATTGCAATATAATGCTCCCGACAATGCCGACAGCATCGACAACGATTTGATCGACGATCTGGCACAGGAAACGGAACTCTTGGCAGCCCCCGACCGACAGGATATGGTGGCGGCAGTAGAGCCTCAACCAAAGAAGTCCGACACCCAAAAGCTCAAGATTGTGGAGCAAAAGACTCAGTTGGAGAAGGCTGCAGACATAACACAAATGCGCATCGTGGGCGACGAAGGCAATGCTGGCAGTGGTGCTACCGACGAAGCCTCAGACAACGATAATGCTCTGAAGCCAGTGGCGGTAGACAACGCCGACAACCCTCTAAACTTCCGTATCGTGGAGCAATTGCCTGAATTTCCTGGCGGCATGTCGGCATTCGTAAAATGGCTCACCGACAATCTTCGCTATCCTCCTATGGCACAACAGCAAAAGATACAAGGTCGTGTAGTGGTGTCGTTCATCATCAACCGCGATGGCACAATATCCAATATCAAAGTAGCAAAATCGGTTCACCCGATGCTCGACCGCGAAGCACTACGCGTGGCTCGTATGATGCCCAACTGGGCTCCAGGCAAGGAGAACAACAAACCATGCCGCACCTTGTTTGCCATACCGATTGAATTCAAAATATAACTATCGCAAGAGAGACGCCACACCCCTATTCTATAATTTATAAATCGACATTCACTCTAACAACATCACTAATATGCTTAATTCAGAACAAATATTAAACCTCGTAAATAACTATCTCGACAACTTGCCTTACGACCGCAAACCTTCGTCGCTCTACGACCCCATACGCTATGTATTGTCGTTGGGCGGCAAGCGCATACGCCCCGTACTAATGCTGTTGAGCTACAACCTCTTCAAGGACAATCCGGAAAGCATCCTTATGCCTGCCTGTGCCCTTGAGACCTACCACAACTACACCTTGTTGCACGACGACCTCATGGACAATGCCAAGCTACGCCGCGGTCATCAGACCGTGCACTGCAAATGGGATGCCAACACAGCCATCCTCTCAGGCGACTCAATGCTCGTGCTTGCCTATCAGCGCATGGCACAATGCGACACAGAGAAGATGCCCGAAGTGCTACAACTCTTCACTGAGACAGCCCTCGAGATTGGCGAAGGACAGCAATACGACATGGACTTTGAGCACCGCAACGATGTTCGCGAAGACGAGTATATAGAGATGATACGCCTTAAAACAAGCGTACTCTTGGCTTGCGCTACAAAAATTGGTGCCATATTGGCAGGTGCCTCAACAAAAGATGCCGACCTTCTCTACAAGTTTGGCGAGCGCATGGGACTGGCATTCCAGCTTCAAGACGACTTCCTTGATGTTTATGGCGACACCAGCGTATTTGGCAAAGCCATCGGTGGCGACATCGTGTCCAACAAGAAGACATTTATGCTCATCAATGCCTTCAACCATGCCAACGACTCACAACGCGAAGAACTAAAGCATTGGATCAATGCCAAGACCTTCGATGCCAACGAGAAGATTGCTGCCGTGACACGTATTTATAATGAGATAGGCATCGACCGCATGGCAATGGAGCGTATCAAGGTCTACTTCGACGAGAGCCGCAAATACCTTGCCGCTGTAGGCGTGAGCGATGAGCGCAAAGCCGAGTTGTCGGCCTACACCGAAAAGATGATGAAGAGAAAATACTAAATACTCCACAAGCATTACATATCTATAAAGCATACACGAAGTGCCATACAGAAAATTTCCAAAAACCGACACCGGAAGGCTTAGAGCTCTCGACACATTGCTCAACAACAATAACATATATGTGGCCCGACAGCGTTTTTTGGATTGGCAACTGATAAACAAAGCGCAAACCATGCACAACCAGTTGCTGACCCAAAGCAACCAGTTCATGTCGTGCTATAAGGCACAGATGCGCAACTACCGCCGCATAGCCAAACCAGGGCGCAACATGATGCTCTACTCCACCCACTTCCTGAAAGTGCTGACAATGTCGATTGAACGTGGAGAAATAAAGGCATCGGTGCTCAAGAGCTATTACAATCTTGACACCAATGAAGGCAGCAAGCTGTGGCACGACATGAAAGACATCGACTTTGTGCGGCAGATAACACCACAAATAATATCTGGCGAGAAAAAGCGAATTGCCAATGGCGGACGCCCTATCTATAATCCAGCCATCGGGCTCGTGGCAACTCACTACGACATCTATTGCCAACTATATGAGCAGCAACAAATGCTCAACGACAAGGCCAACAGCAACCTTGAGAGTTTGAAGGCGCTTCGAGTAGAAGTAGATGCCTTGCTAAAACAGATATGGGACATCGTTGAAGAATATTTTGCCTCAGAACCTACAGAATTGCGCTACGACAAATGCCGTGAATATGGCATAGTGTATTACTATCGAGCCAAAGAAAAGCAGGCACTAACACCACAATAGCAATGAATTATATAGACACACATACACATCTTGACGGCGAAGAGTTTGATGCCGACCGCGACCTTGTCATGCAGCGCGCTCAAGAAGCGGGCGTTAGCAAAGTGTTCGTTCCAGCCATCAACCTCCAGTCGGTTGGCACTGTGCTCGACACTTGCCGCAAATACCCCGGCTATGCCTACCCAATGATAGGATTGCATCCAGAAGAAGTGGGCGCCGACTGGCAGCAAGTGCTTGCCGACATGAAGCAGATGCTCACTCCGAACCACTCATTCATAGCCATTGGCGAAGTCGGACTCGACTATTATTGGTCGCGAGAATATGAACACGAGCAGCTTTTGGCATTCGAGGAGCAAGTGCACTGGGCTATCGACTACAACTTACCACTAATGATTCATTGCCGCAAAGGACAGAACGAAATGGTAAGCATGCTGCGCAAATATGCCGACAAACTCCCAGGCGGTGTGTTTCATTGCTTCACTGGCAATGAACACGAAGCCGAAGAGTTGCTTCAGTTCAATAATTTCGCATTAGGCATAGGCGGTGTTCTAACATTCAAGAAGAGCCATTTGCCCGAAGTGCTACCCAAAGCAGTGCCACTGAGCAGAATAGTACTCGAAACCGACTCACCATATATGGCACCTGTACCAATGCGAGGCAAGCGCAACGAAAGCGCCTACACCAAATATGTGTTGCAGAAGTTGGCAGAAGCCTACGGCGTTAGTGAGGAGCAAGTGGCAACACAGACAAGTCAGAATGTGGAGCACATCTTTCATGTATAAGTTTGTCTGCCACAGCACAAGCCAGCAAACACCACTTAAAAGCATAAATGGTCAACAAAATAGCGTTAAAAATCAGTTTTACTCTTGATAAATATCAATTATAATAAAAGATACAGAAAAAACATCATAAATATTTTGTGGTATCAAAAACAAATCGTACCTTTGCACTCGCAATTACGAAATAGTTGCTTTTAGACAACGGCTCCGTAGCTCAACTGAATAGAGCATCTGACTACGGATCAGAAGGTTGCAGGTTTGAATCCTGCCGGAGTCA
>CAKQAD010000001.1 GCA_934215545.1 uncultured Prevotella sp. | reverse complement strand
CCAGACGCTGGTGAGCTTTATAGTTGGTCCACTTCTCGGCCACTGGGCCTTCAGGGATTCTTGAATTAATTGTCTTTGCCATAATGTTGAATTATGATTTTGATTGTTTTGATGATTGATTAGCATTAGAGGCTTGGTGCGAAACCAAAAGCAAATGCCACTACTACTACAAGGAAGCCGAGGATGAGGAGTGTAGAATACACTGTGCCGATCACCTTCCAGCGATTGAACCATACCTTACCGTTCCAGCCGAATGTCTGCATTGCACTCCAGAAACCGTGTGTGAGGTGGAACCAAAGAGCCACGAGCCATACGATGTAGAGCACTACGTAAACTGGATTAGCGAAGGTCTCCTGAATCCAGCCAAAGCCGTCGGCAGGAGCACAAACGCCCTCGAAACCAAGAAGCTCAGCAAACATCATGTTGTACCAGAAGTTGAACAAGTGGAGCAACAGACCCAAAACTACGATGATGCCAAGAACAAGCATGTTCTGAGAAGCCCACTCTACCTTTTCAGGCTTTGCCACTACTTCGTAGCGATTATTGCCACGAGCGGCACGATTCTGCATCGTGAGCCAGAAGGCATAAACGATGTGGAGCACTGCCAGGGCTGCCAAGCCCATTGTAGCAACTACGGCATACCAGTTGGCACCAAGGAACTCACAGATCATGTTGTAGGCTTCTCCAGAGAAGAGAGCTGCAACATTCATTGACATGTGGAATGTCAAGAATAGAACAAGGGCAATACCTGTCAAGGCCATCACCACTTTTCTACCAATAGATGAATTGATTAACCACATAAATGATTAGAATTAAAATTATTAAATGTTAGAATTATTGATTTTCTATGTGCTAAAAGGCATGCCTCACGGCATCACCAAAAAGGACGCAAAGGCTTATATTTTTCATGACCTCCAACAAAGGAGAATTATATAGCATACACATTGAAATCACTATATACCATATAATAGGTATAAGCAACGCCCTAACAGACTGCAAAAATACTGAAATTTGATGATAATTCAAACTATTTCAGTCCAAAAATCATTTTTTATTCTTAATTTTGCGAAGACAAACTTATATCGACTACGACATGATTGCCGTAGACTCCATATTCACTGATTACAGGATTCAAAGACATACATAGAAAGAATGATTTTCTCTTACGACGTTATAGTTATCGGTGGCGGACACGCTGGATGCGAAGCGGCTTGCGCTGCAGCACGCATCGGCGCAAAAACATGCCTCGTAACAATGGACATGAACAAGGTGGGACAGATGAGTTGCAACCCGGCAGTGGGCGGCATCGCTAAAGGACAGATAGTACGAGAAATCGACGCCTTGGGAGGCAACATGGGCATTGTCACTGACGCTACATCCATACAGTTCCGAATGCTGAACAGAGGCAAAGGACCAGCCGTATGGAGTCCAAGAGCACAATGCGATAGAGGAAAATTCATTTGGCAATGGCGAACACTGCTCGACAACACCGACAACCTCGACATCTGGCAAGATGAAGCTACCGAACTTATCGTAGAAAATGGAGAAGCAGTGGGAGTGAGAACTGTATGGGGCGTGGAAATCCGAGCTAAAGCAACAGTGATTACAGCAGGAACATTCCTCAACGGACTGATGCATGTGGGTAGCCGCAAGGTGCCTGGAGGCAGATGTGCCGAACCGGCTGTACTGCACTTCACAGAGAGTATCACCCGACACGGCATCACAGCAGCACGCATGAAGACGGGAACGCCAGTGCGGATAGACCGCCGATCGGTACATTTCGAAGATATGGAGGAGCAACCAGGCGACACCGACTTCCATACGTTCTCGTATATGTCGGCACCAAGAACACTGAAACAGCTTCCTTGCTGGACCACAAACACCAATGCTGCAGTGCACGAAACATTGAGAGCATCAATAGCAGAGTCGCCACTCTACAACGGACAGATACAATCTACCGGACCACGCTACTGTCCATCAATAGAAACAAAGCTCGTTACATTCCCCGACAAAGAGCAACACCCGCTGTTTCTCGAACCTGAGGGAGAGGACACAAATGAGATGTATCTCAACGGTTTTTCATCGTCGATGCCTATGGATGTGCAGATAGCTGCACTGAAACATATCCCTGCCTTCCGCGACATCAAGGTGTATCGTCCAGGATATGCAATAGAGTACGACTATTTCGACCCTACCCAACTGAAACCATCATTGGAGTCGAAGATAGTAAAAGGACTGTTCTTTGCTGGTCAGGTGAATGGCACAACGGGCTACGAAGAGGCAGGCGGACAAGGATTGATTGCCGGACTCAACGCTGCCTTGCTATGCGGTGGCAGCGAGCCTTACATAATGAAACGCGACGAGGGATACATCGGTGTGCTCATCGACGATCTCACAACAAAGGGAGTGGACGAACCCTACCGAATGTTCACATCGCGTGCCGAATATCGCATATTGCTTCGACAAGACAATGCCGATGCACGACTCACCGAAAAGGCATACGAATTAGGACTTGCTACAAGGGAACGCTACGACCATTGGCTCAGCAAAAAGAAGGAGTGTGAACGCATTGTCAACTTCTGCAACTCCACTAACGTGAAGCCACGCGACATAAACGCAGCTCTCGAAGCGCTCGGCACCACTCCACTACAGTTTGGCTGCACCATAGCAAACCTTGTGTCGCGCCCACAACTGTCGCTCGAAAATCTCACAAACATCATTCCTGCGCTCGCTAAAGCCACCGACATCGACGACCCACGCAAACTGGAAATAATGGAAGAGGTTGAAACAAGCATTAAATATAAGGGATATATAGAGCGCGAAAAGATGGTTGCCGAAAAGATGCACCGCCTTGAAAACATACGCATAAAAGGGCACTTCAACTATAGCGAACTGCACGAAATATCTACAGAAGGACGACAGAAGCTCACCAATATCGACCCCGAGACTCTTGCACAGGCCTCTCGCATACCAGGAGTGTCACCAAGCGACATCAACGTGTTGCTTGTCTTGATGCACAGATAAACTATTTGGTGCATCAACAAAAAGCAGAAAGTGTCACACCAAACAACATACAATAAAGCGTTAATAAATCAGAACGGCACGCCAAACGAATTGTAACAAAAAGCAACAAACCCCATCACTGGGAACAAAAGAGTTTCACGTGAAACAAAAGAAATAATAAACATAACATAAACAACTGAAAATGAACAACAAATTATTGCTTGACAATCTGCGTTGCATACCAGATTGGCCAAAGAAGGGCGTTAATTTCCGCGACGTCACTACCCTATTTAAAAACCCAGATTGCCTGAAGGAGATCAACGACGAGATGTACGACCTCTACAAGGATAAGGGAATCACAAAGATTGTGGGCATTGAGTCGCGCGGATTCGTAATGTCTTCAGCATTGGCATTGCGCCTCGGTGCCGGCGTGGTACTGTGCCGAAAGCCGGGAAAGCTGCCATGCGACACCATCCAGCAGAGCTATGCTAAGGAATATGGAAAGGACACAATCGAGATACACAAGGACGCAATCGATGAGAACGACATCATATTGCTGCACGACGACCTGCTGGCTACTGGCGGAACAATGAAAGCAGCATGCGACCTGGTTAAAAAGTTCAAACCTAAGAAGGTTTATTGCAACTTCATCATCGAGCTCATCAACGAGGGTCTCAATGGTCGCGACGGATTCGATAAAGACATAGAAATTACATCGCTCATCAAAATTTAAAAACCATAAATGTAGCAAAAGCGCGACAAGCCAACAATGGCTTGCCGCGCTTTTTGGTAGAATCAACACGTCCCTACCCAACCGAAGATTGCCGCCGATAAATAAAAACTGCAATCAGCCATACCGGTTAGAAGATGTAATCCAGCCGAAGTCATCGAAAGCTAACGCTATACGACATGACAAAAATTACGAATTTAGTTTCACGTGAAACAAGTTTATGTAAACAGACTAATTATTAGGCATTTACGGAAATGCTTATTAAATTCAAATCAGACGTTTGACCGAATCAGGTATATTATTAGAATGTCATTAGGACCAATTTGAATTAAAGCGTAAAGCGAGGCAACACAGGGGAGCATTAATACAAAGCAAACACCACAACTATGAAGAAGGAATACGAAGAAAAGCGATTGGAGCGATTGAAAAGCATCGTGCTGAGCATGCCAGACAAGCCAGGCAGCTATCAGTTTTACAATGCCGACCACACTATTATATATGTGGGCAAGGCAAAACGATTAAAACAGCGTGTTTCGAGCTACTTTCATAAAGAGGTGGATAGGTTCAAGACTAAGGTGCTTGTGTCGAAGATCGAAGACATAAGCTACACCGTTGTGAACAGCGAAGAAGATGCCCTATTGCTCGAGAATAGTCTTATAAAGAAGTATAACCCGCGCTATAACGTGTTGCTCAAGGACGGCAAGACTTATCCAAGCATTTGCATCACCAACGAATATCTGCCTCGTGTATTCAAAACACGACAGATAAATCGCCGTTTCGGTACATTTTTCGGTCCCTACTCTCATGCTGCGAGCATGCAGGCTGTGCTTGAACTCATACACAAACTTTACAAGCCTCGCACATGCCGCATGCCTATTACCAAGGAAGGTATAGCTGAAGGACGCTATAAGCCTTGTCTTGAATACCACATACACAACTGCAAAGCGCCTTGTTGCGGCAAGCAATCGATAGAGGATTATCAAGAGGCTATAGCACAAGCCAGGGAGATATTGAAGGGCAACACACGCGAGCTATGCAAGCATGTGTTTGAGCAAATGCAGCAAAAGGCTGCCGAATTGAAGTTTGAAGAGGCTGAAGAGCTCAAACAAAAATACCTATTGATAGAGGGTTTCTGCGCCAAGAGCGAAGTTGTGAGCAACACAATTATCGATGTAGACGTGTTTACCATTGCTGACGACGATAGTGGCAGAACGGCATTTATCAACTACATACACGTCAGGAATGGTGCCGTGAACCAAAGTTTCACGTTTGAATACAAACGAAAACTCGATGAAACCGACCGAGAGCTATTGCTGATCGCCATTCCAGAGATACGCGAGCGCTTCAACAGCAAGGCTCGAGAGATAGTGGTGCCATTCGATATGGACTGGCAGATGCCCGATGCTCAGTTTTTTGTGCCACAGCGTGGCGACAAGAAGCACCTGCTGGAATTGGGCGAAATGAACTGCAAGCAGTACAAATTCGACCGTTTGAAGCGTGCGGAAAAGCTCAATCCGGAGCAGCGACAGACACGCCTGATGAAGGAGTTGCAACAGAAGCTGCAGTTGCCGAAGTTGCCCTACCACATAGAGTGTTTCGACAACTCTAACATCTCCGGCACTGATGCTGTGGCTGGATGCATCGTGTTCAAGGGCATGAAACCTTCGAAGAAGGACTATCGTAAATACAACATCAAGACCGTGGAGGGTCCCGACGACTACGCTTCGATGCAAGAAGTGGTTCGACGCCGCTATCAGCGCATGAAAGACGAAGGCTCTACCCTTCCCGACCTTATCATCACCGATGGCGGATTGGGTCAGATGAGTGTTGTACGCGAGGTTGTAGAGGGCGAATTAGGTCTATCAATTCCCATTGCCGGACTTGCAAAGGACGATCGTCACCGCACCAACGAGCTGCTCTTTGGCAATCCTCCACAGACGATAGCCCTGAAGACCGACTCCGACCTGTTCCATGTGCTCACGCAGATACAAGACGAAGTGCACCGCTATGCCATACAATTCCACCGCGACAAGCGTTCAAAACACGCCCTACACAGCGTTTTAGACGACATACCTGGTATTGGTCCGGCAACCAAAGAAAAGCTCTTACACGCCTTTAAAAGCGTGCGACGCATAAGCCTGGCATCCGTTGGGCAACTAACAGAGGTTGTGGGAGCATCGAGAGCGAGAATCATTATAGATTATTTCGACAAAACAATCGACAAAAAGTAGCATAAATAAGCTTACGCAACGTATTTCTTGTGGGTATGAAATATTTATAATATCTTTGTAAATTGAAGATATACAATACAACAACATAGTTGTTCATACAAGAAACACACAACAAGCAATCATTGAAATGAGAACAGTTATACAACGTGTGCAGCACGCCTCTGTGAGCATCGACGGTGCCATAAAATCGCAAATCGGCAATGGTTTTCTTCTGCTCCTTGGCATTGAAGAAGCCGACACATCCGAAGATGTAGACTGGTTGGTGAAGAAGGTAGCAGCCCTGCGCGTGTTCGACGACGAGAATGGCGTGATGAACCGCTCCATAACAGATGTAGATGGCGAGGCATTGGTGGTGAGCCAGTTTACGCTCTACGCTTCTTATAAAAAGGGCAACCGCCCATCGTGGTTTCGTGCAGCACGCCACGACATCTCCGTGCCACTCTACGAGGAGTTCTGCAAGAAGCTATCGGCAGCCATAGGCAAGCCCGTTGGCACTGGCGAGTTTGGCGCCGACATGAAGGTGGAGCTGCTCAACGATGGTCCGGTGACCATCTGCATGGACACCAAGAACAAAGAATAGCGACACGCCAAGCCAGAGTTTAAAGCCACTGAAAGGCTGCACACAAACTGCTTAAAGCTCCACAAAAAGAACCTATAAAACCTATAGACTATGAAAGAAAAACTATATGTAGTAGGACTGTTTTTGGTCATAGCCGGCCTGGTGCTTACAGAAACGAGCAATTCGTGGGGAGCGGGTTGCCAATGGTACAAATTTAGTGGATTAGCATTGATATCATTAGGCATTAGCATTAATACATACGTGGACTTTCCGCACCCGTTCAAGAGCGCTAAAAAGGCTAAAAAGCTATCGGCAATATTCCGCATCTGCCTGTTGGCCACCATTGCCATATGGCTCGTTTACGAACTGTTCATGCTGGTTATGAACCAACCTACCAACCTATAAGGCTCTGCGGAAAGCGTTGAGCGCACCATATACGCCCAAAAAAACTCTCGATAAATTCGAGCAAACCTACAATTATATCGGCTGAATATCATTAAAAAAACATATTAGCAATGACAATACGAGAAGCACAAGAATCCGTCGACCATTGGATAAAGGAGTATGGCGTGCGCTATTTCTCCGAGCTCACCAATATGGCATGCCTCACCGAGGAGGTGGGCGAGCTGGCACGCATTATGGCTCGCCGCTATGGCGACCAAAGCTTTAAGCAAGGCGAGAGCCACGACCCTTCAGAGGAGATGGCTGACATACTATGGGTGCTCATCTGTCTTGCCAACCAAACTGGCGTAGACCTTACAGAAGCCCTTGAAAAGAGCTTTGCCAAGAAGACAAGCCGCGACAAAGAGCGCCATAAGAACAACCCCAAATTAAAGGCTTAGAGCCTACCCTACAAGCATTATAAACAACCAAAAAAATAATAATCATGGGAATAATTAAAGACATCGTTCTGAACGATCAGGCCAACAAGAATGCCGAGCGCCCCAGCAAGTATGAGGCAGCCCTTGCAAAGTATAACACCGAGCTCGACGACAACGCTGTGCGTGAAGCCGTGCGCAAGATAATTGCCGAGAAAGTGCCCGAAAACGACACTATGGACGTGAAGCGTTTCCTCTTCGGAAGCATAGAGCTCACCACCCTCAAGACCACCGACTCTGACACCAGCGTATTGGCGTTTACAGAGCGTGTGAACGACTTCGACAACGAATATCCCGACCTTCCACACGTTGCAACCATCTGCGTGTATCCTTGCTTTGCCAAGACCGTTGCAGAGTCGTTGGAGGTTGATGGTGTGGAGATAGCCTGCGTATCTGGCTCATTCCCCTCTTCTCAGGCTCGTATTGAGGTGAAGGTGGCAGAGACATCGCTTGCTGTTGCCGATGGCGCTACCGAGATCGACATTGTGATGCCTGTGGGCAAGTTCCTCTCTGGCGACTACGAAGGCGTGTGCGATGATATTTCAGAGCTTAAGGCTGCCTGCGGTGCTGACGTGCCAATGAAGGTGATTCTTGAGACTGGTGCCATCAAGACTGCATCAAACATCAAGAAGGCTTCTATCCTCTCTATGTATGCTGGTGCCGACTACATCAAGACATCTACTGGCAAGATGGAGCCTGCCGCCACTCCAGAGGCTGCTTACGTTATGTGTCAGGCCATTAAGGAGTATTATGATGAAACCGGCATACAGATAGGTTTCAAGCCTGCTGGTGGCATCAATACCGTTATGGATGCTATCACCTACTACACCATCGTTAAGGAGGTGTTGGGCGAGAAATGGCTCACCAACAAATGGCTTCGCTTAGGCACATCGCGCTTGGCAAACATGCTTCTGAGCGAGCTCAAGGGCGAACAGATTAAGTTCTTCTAACAACCATAGGACTGAAATAAAGCCTTACTGAGGCAACACCAAAGCCTCTCTAAACCCTTTTTATATCTACCTTGACAATAGCTTAAATAAAGCTTATGAGAAGAAATAAAAGGGTTTAGAGAGGCTTTTTATTAACGAAATAATGCTGTTATAAGGCTATATAGGACCCTTATAACAGCATTATTTCGTTAAAGTTCAAGTGTATTATTTGTTTCTTTTTATCACGAAGTCGAGATAAGCTTGCAGTGCCGCCTTCACATCATTGTCGTGCACCTTATTGTCAAGGAACTGCTGTGCTTGTGCATGAAATTCCCACATTCTGCGCTCGGCATATTCTATTCCACCCATTTCCTTGGTATATTCCACGAGTCGGGCTATCTCTTCGGCATTCACCGAGCGTTCCCTCACCTTCAATGCCAAGGCACGCATATCGTCGTTGCCTCCATTGTTGACGGCATAGATCACTGGCAGTGTGAGCTTTCCTTCCGCCATGTCGTTGCCCGTAGGCTTTCCTATCTCCTGCGAGTCGTAATAGTCGAATATGTCGTCGCGTATTTGGAATATGATGCCAAGGTTCTGTCCAAACAGTTTAGCAGCCTTTACGTCGTCTTCCGATGCCCCTGAAGCCAAGGCGCCTATGCCTGCACACGCCTCGAACAGAGCGGCTGTCTTTTGCTTTATCACCTCGTAGTAGACATCTTCTGATATGTCTTTGCGGCCGATATTAGACAGTTGCAGAATCTCTCCATCCGACAATGTGCGTCCGAGATTGGCAAGATAGGTAACGATTTTTTCGGAGTGTGTACGTGCCACGCACAGCAATGCAGTGGAAAGGATATAGTCGCCCACGAGCACTGCCACCTTATTATCATATGTAGCATTGACCGAAGCCTGTCCGCGTCGTTCAGCGCTCTCATCCACCACGTCGTCGTGCACGAGCGATGCGGTGTGCAGCAGTTCCAAGCCCACGGCAGCATTCTGTGTCACCTCGCTCACAGTTCCAAAGTTTTTAGCCATAAGCAATATGAGCATAGGTCTCATGCGTTTTCCGGCTCGTTTGCGTATATGCTCAAGAGCGCTTCCAAGCATGCCGTCCTCGTGGGAGAGTGCCTGATTGAAAAGACTCACGAAACTATTCAATTCGTTCTCTATGGGTTGCTTTATGACTGACAGATAATTCATTGTGTGATGATATTTAATACAAAGTTAATTATTTTGCCGTGATTAGTGACATTTTTTTTGTAATTTTACAACTAAATACATAAGTTTGGCAAGTTTTGAATATGCCACCACTCGCCCACTCTCATTACTTGTCACAACCTTTAAACAAAAAAACGAATTACATGGAAAAGCTTTTTCTTCTTGATGCCTATGCACTGATATATCGTGCCTACTATGCGTTCATCAAAAATCCTCGCATCAACTCCAAGGGCATGAACACATCGGCGGTGATGGGTTTTGTGAACACCCTCAACGAAATTCTCACCAAGGAGCAGCCCACCTACATTGGTGTGGCTTTCGACCATGGCAAGACATTCCGCGATGAGGCATTCCCTGCCTATAAGGCGCAGCGCGAGGAGACTCCGGAAGACATCCGTGCCTCCGTGCCGGTGATAAAGAGCATTATCGAAGCCATGCACATACCCGTGCTTCAGGTAGATGGTTTCGAAGCCGACGATGTGATAGGCACACTCGCCACCAAAGCAGGGCCTGGCATTGCCACCTATATGCTCACTCCCGACAAAGACTACGGACAGCTCGTTACGGACAATGTGTTCATGTATCGTCCGCGGCATGGTGGTGGCTACGAAACGATGGGTCCGAAGGAGGTGTGTGCCAAGTACGAGCTCGAATCGACATCGCAAGTCATCGACCTGCTGGCACTTATGGGCGACTCTGCCGACAACTTCCCTGGCTGCCCAGGTGTGGGTCCGAAGACTGCCGCCAAGCTCATAGCTCAGTTTGGAAGCATCGACAATATGCTCAACCACACCTGTGAGATTAAGGGAAAGCTGCGCGAGAAGGTGGAGGCTGCCGTCGACGACATACGCATGTCGAAATTTCTTGCCACAATCCGCACCGACGTGCCCATTGAGCTAAATCTCGAAAATCTGCGACACACAGAACCCGATGCCGAACAACTGGGCAAAATCTTCGCCGAACTCGAATTTAAGAGTCTGCTCGATAAGATTGTAAACAAACCTCAACAACCGCAAACTAACGTTAATTTGCAGCTCGATTTATTTGCCGAAAATCCGTCCGAACACCAAGGCGATGCAAAATTTTCGAAATATGAGAGCCTAAAAACGACCTCTCATAACTATCAACTCATTGAAACAGAAGAGAATGCACGAAAATTATTTAGCCAAATTGTTACAAATGAAATTTTCAGTCTAGACACGGAGACCACTTCTTGCAACGCTATCGACGCCGAATTGGTGGGTTTGAGCTTCTCTGTGAAGGAAGGAGAGGCATTTTATGTGGCAATTCCGGAAGAACGTGAAAAAGCGGAAAAAATTGTTAATATATTTAAACCGCTATACGAAAGCGACAAAATCCTTAAGATAGGTCAGAACATCAAGTACGACATGGAGGTGCTGATGAACTATGGTGTGCGCCTTGCCGCTCCGATGTTCGACACCATGATTGCCCACTATGTGTTGCAACCCGAACAGAAGCACAACATGGACACGCTCGCCGAGACGCTGCTCAACTATCAGACCATACACATCGACGAGCTGATAGGTGCCAAGGGCAAGAACCAGAAGAGCATGCGCTCACTCTCGCCTGCCGACATTTGCGACTATGCCGCTGAGGATGCCGACATCACGTTGCGCCTCTACAATGTGTTGCGTCCGCGCATCGAGGAGGCAGGCTGCTCGGAGCTATTCTACAACATAGAGATGCCCTTGGTGCAGGTGCTTGCCGACATGGAGACCACTGGCGTATGCCTCGACACCGATGCGCTGGCAGAGACATCTAAGACACTCACCCAGCGACTGGCAGGCATAGAACAAGAGATATATGCTGCCGCCGGACACGAGTTCAACATCGCATCGCCAAAGCAGGTGGGCGATGTGCTCTTCGGCGAGATGAAGATTGTAGAGAAACCCAAGAAGACACGCACCGGGCAGTTTGTCACATCCGAAGAGGTGCTGCAGCAGTTGCGCACCAAGGCTCCTATCGTTGAACTGATACTTGAGCATCGTGGACTGAAGAAGCTGCTTGGCACCTATGTAGATGCCCTGCCAAAGCTTATAAATCAGCGCACCGGGCACATACATACTTCGTTCAATCAGGCTGTGACAGCCACGGGGCGCCTGTCGTCGTCCGACCCCAACCTGCAGAACATCCCTGTGCGTGGCGAAGACGGCAAGGAGATACGCAAATGCTTCGTGCCCGAACCCGGACAACTGTTCTTCTCTGCCGACTATTCGCAGATAGAGCTGCGCGTAATGGCTCATCTGAGTGGCGACGAGAATATGATTGAGGCGTTCCGCGAGGGGTACGACATACATGCCGCCACCGCCGCACGAATATATAAGGAGAATATCGACGATGTGTCGCGCGACCAGCGCACCAAGGCCAAGCGTGCCAACTTCGGCATCATATATGGCATCACCGTGTTTGGTCTTGCCGAGCGTCTGGACATATCGCGTGCCGAGGCAAAAGAGCTCATCGACGGCTATTTCGAAACATTTCCGCAGGTGCAAGCCTACATGGAATCTGCAAAGCAGCAGGCACGCGAGCATGGCTATGCAGAGACATTCTTCCACCGCCGCCGCTACCTGCCCGACATCACATCGCACAATGCCACCGTGCGCAACTTTGCCGAGCGCAATGCCATCAACGCCCCAATACAAGGCTCTGCCGCCGACATTATCAAGATTGCTATGGTGCGCATACACCAGCGCTTCTGCCGCGAAGGCATACGCTCTAAGATGATTTTGCAGGTGCACGACGAACTCAACTTCTCGGTGCTGCCTGAGGAGAAAGAGCGTGTGGAGGCTATAGTGCTCGAAGAGATGCAAAACGCCTACCCACTGCAGGTGCCATTGGTTGCCGACTCTGGCTGGGGCAACAACTGGCTGGAGGCACATTGATGGATGCTACACTCAGAGATAGTGTTTTCTGAGCCAATAATATTAGTGGCGGAGGTCTTTAAGAAGATTCCTCCGCCACTGCTTTTTAGGGGTGTATATAAGCCACTGAAAACAATAAAAACACACCCTAATCATAGTGCTTTTTATGCATCATTACAGCATGCAAATATATTTTTCATTTAGCCAAATTGTTACAAATGAAAAATGCGAAATAGAGAAATAGGAAGTGTTTCAGAGCATGTTTTGCTCCGAAAAGAAAGGAAATCAAAGTCAAGTTTTGTGATTTTGATGCCGTTTTAGGCTTCTACAACACCTAAAAGTTGCCATTTTGCGATGCAAAAAGGGCTTCATTGCAATACAAAATGGGCTTCGTTACAATGCAAAATGGGCTTGTTTGCAATTTTTCGGTGTTTCAAAATTTGCACACACAAGGCGCTTACGCAAGCAACATGCTGTGCATAAGCACCTTAACGCCTGCACGCTCATATTTCAAAAAAAACGCACTGCCTACATGTTTCTGAATTCTTTCGACATTCTCAGAGCTCAGAAACATGCAAATATTGTATTGTGAGCACTTAAAGCCACTGCATTAGAATGTCCCACACGGCAATGATATGACACACCGAGCCAGCGAGCACGAAGAAGTGGAACACGGTGTGCATGTAGCGACGCTTGCGCAGGCAGTAGAACAAGGCTCCGGTGATGTATGCCACGCCCTCTGCCACAATCCATACTATTGCCGATGGCGCCACGCAATGCATCAGCGGACCGAATGCCACGAGCACGCTAAGCCCCATAACCACATAGCACAGCGTCTCGACATAGCTATGACCTTTGAGTCCGATGAAGCTCTTCACGGTGCCGGCGATGGCTGCCAGCCAGATGAAGATGAAGAACGCCCAGCCCCAATAGCCATATTCACGCAGCGCCACGAGTGTTATTGGCGAGTAGGAGCCTGCAATATGCCAATAGATGGCGGCATGATCCCACTTGCGCAGCCTCTCCTTCCATGGCGACCACGCCGAGAGTGCGTGATAGACGGTGGATGCTATGTAGCTCGACAGCATGCCGAAGAGATACAGAATGATGCCTGCCGTCGCCCAGCCGTTGCGTGCCCAGCCGCACCACACAAGGAAGACAGTGCCTACAAGAAGCCCCAGGATGATGCCTGCACCATGCGACCAGGAGTTCCACAACTCTTCTTTATGCGAGAAATATATCTTCATAAGTTCATTATTTTATAATTGACAGCAGTGGCTTGCCCACCCTGCCACAATCAATTATTCTACTGTTTCGTTTGCAAAGATAATGCAAACGAGAGCAATGAAAGCTTGCTTTCAAATTGCCGAGTGCAGCTTATCTTCTGCAAAGATACATATTTAATTTCCTCACTCTGCCATAATTAAATAAAATTAAGTACCTTTGCACTTGCAACGGTTTGCCTCTGCCATACAGGTGCAGGGGTGATTAAAAGGGAATGAGGTGAAAGTCCTCTACTGTCCCGCAGCTGTGAGCCGCCCTTATCATCGGGTGCAAACAATGAAGCCACTTTAAGCCAGCCACTGTGGTGGTGCTTTTGGGAAGGCGTTTGCATCTGGGTGGCAAGTCAGAAGACCTGCCGACTGCTCTGCCGAAGAGCGCTTTGCCGATGGCGTGTCAGCAATATGCACCTCGTGGATTGGGTGCGACTGACAGCATTCCACACCAACGCTTCTGTAAAAAAACAATTTATATACACACTAAGCGTATGAAGAAAAATTACTCTACACTTTTGTTTTCGACAGCACTCGTTGCTGCCGTGTCATTCACCATGCCTGCCGCAGCGCAGCAGACAGAATACACCGATGGTGTGTTCATGCTCAACGAGGGCTACTTCGGCAAAGAGCGTGCCACCATCAACTATCTCGACCAGAGTGGCAAGTGGCATTATCGCCTGCCTCTGCGCACCGCCACCGGCACCGCACAACTGGGCACCACCGGATGCTATGCCACCATTGCCGACGGCAATATGTACATTGTGAGCAAGAAACTCAACCTCACTAAGCCCAACGACGACGATGCCACATTCACCGTGTGCGATGCCAAGACTCTTGAAGTTAAGGCACAGATTAACAACATTGCCACAAGTGGCAATGTTGTGACAGCCGACGGACGTGCATTCCTGCCTCTCACCGATCTGAAGAAAGGCTATCTGAGCACCACAAATGGTGTGTACGTGATCAATCTGCTCACCAACGAGGTGGCTTCGCACATCGAGGGCACCGACGGCATTGCCAACAACCAAACGGGCAATATGGTATATGCCAACGGCAAGGTGTTTGCCGTCGACAAGACGCGCGGCATACTGGTCATCGACACTGCTACCGACAAGCTGCTCAAGACCATCAACAACGAGCCTGAGGGTGGCACCTACTGCTCTATCGTAACTGCTAAGGATGGCTCTCTGTGGCTCACTGCCGGCACCGCTGCCGGAGGCACAGCCAAGCACCTTGTGAAGCTAAATGCCGACACCTACGAGACTGAAAACATCGCACTTGCCGACGATGTGTTCCCACCCACCAACTCTTGGGGAGCATGGAATCCCGACTGCTTCACAGCATCGCCTAACGAGAATGTGCTCTATTGGAACGGTGCCACTGGTGCGTGGGCATCAGGACAGCATATATATAAGTACGACATCGACAACAACACCACCACCCTGCTCGTTGACTATAGCAATAGCACCGACGAGAAGAAGCCCTATGTGTATGGTGCAGCCTGCCGTGTGAACCCTTACGATGGCAACCTCTACATCAGCGTAACGCTTGGTTCGGCATGGGGCAATGAGTCGGAACTGCGCGTCATCGACACAAACAACGGCCAGCAGAAGGGTGCCTATCCGATGGAGGTGAACTTTTGGTATCCGGAGATGCCTGTGTTTGCTCTCCGCAGCGACGCCACTGCCATCAGCGCCATCAGCGATGCCGAGGGCAATATCACCGAGGTGGCTCGCTACAGCATCGATGGCAAGCGTCTGCAGAAGCCTCAGCCTGGTCTTAACATCGTGCGCTTCTCCGATGGTTCGGTGAAGAAGGTGATGGTGAGATAATGCCAATGAACATCCGGCAAATCTTCAATTTTATAATATGTCCCTTGGTGGCATCGCTTGCGATGCCGCTAAGGGCTTCTGTGTATATAGCCCCTATCGACTCTGTGCACACCATCGACGATGTGGCAGTGGTGGGCATACGCCCCCACTATCTCACGCCATCGCAATCGCTCAGCGGCACCATGCTGCACCACTTGTCGACAACATCGGTGGCTGATGCACTGAAATACTTCTCGGGTGTGCAGATAAAAGACTATGGCGGACTGGGTGGACTGAAAACGGTGAATGTAAGGTCGCTGGGATCGCAACATGTGGGAGTGTATCTCGATGGCATACGCATCAACAACGCACAGAACGGACAAATCGACCTGGGGCGATATTCGCTCAGCAACATGGAGTCGGTGTCGCTATATAATGCCAATCGCAACGAGCGACTGCAGTCGGCATCGGAGTATGCCTCGGCTGCTACCGTCTACATGCAGACACGCCGCCCCACAAGCACCACCTACACCCTGGAATATGGCAATGGATCCTTCGGACTAAACAAAGTGAAGGGCTATATGTCTTACAAAGATCTGCTGTTCGTTGATGCCGAATATCAGCACACCAAGGGCAACTACAAATTCCGCTTCCGATCCGAGCAGGAAGACACCACCGGCACACGCCACAACTCCGACATATCGTTCTACAGAGTGGAGGCTGCCGCATTCTGGCACGGCTTCAATGCACATGCCTATTACTACGACTCCCGACGCGGACTGCCAGGCCCCGTAATACGCCGCCTGTCGGACCAGTGGGACTCTACCGACCGCCAGCACGACCGCAACTTCTTCGTGCAGTCGTCGTTCAAGCAGGCATGGCAGAACTTTGCACTGAAAGCCAACATGAAGTATGCCTACGACTATCTGCACTACAAGCAAGACCCCACCACCAACGCTGCCACCATGCGCTGCGACAACCACTACACACAACAAGACATCTATGCATCGGTGGCTGGTGCATGGAACAGCACATACCTGTCGGTGACGGCAAGCACCGACATGCGCTGGAGCGACCTATCGGCCGATGTCTACCGCTTTAACTATGTGTATAGAATCGACAGCAAGTCGCTCGTCTCTGCCATAGCATCATATCGCGGATTTGAAGCCAATGCGGCATTGCTCTACACCCACATTGCCGACCACACCCATGGCGCTCCCGATGCGCTAAGCCGACTAACGCCTATGTTCCTGGCATCGTGGCACCATAACGCTTGGACGGTGCGGGCTTTCCATAAACGCATGTTCAGAGCACCAACGCTTAACGATATATACTACACCCTCGTGGGCAGCACACAGCTAAAGCCCGAATACACAACGCAATGGGATGCGGGTGCCGACTATAAAGACAAGCATCTGCATCTGGCACTCGATGCCTACTACAACCGCATCAACGACAAGATAGTGGCAATACCCATGAAATGCCAGTTTCGCTGGTCGATGGTGAACTTCGGACTGGTGAAGTCGCTGGGCATTAGCGCCACAGCAGGCTACAACCACTCTTGGGGCAGGTTTGCTGTCGATGCCAACGCCAACTACACATGCCAGCGCGACCGCGACTACTCCGCACCTGCCGATCCGGAGTATAAAAACATCATACCCTACTCACCACTACACTCGGCATCGGTAATTCTGAATCTCGACTACGACGGCTACTCGCTTTGCACCTCATGGCTCTACACGGGCAATCGCTTTGCGCTGATATCCAACAATGTAGACGACATGCTGGGTGCATGGCACACCATAGACATGAAGCTCAACAAGCGCTTCTACATGGGCAAGCACTCGCTGCAAACCACCATAGAGTGCAACAACATCGCCAACTCACAACACGAGGTGGTGAAGCGCTATCCCATGCCAGGCAGAAACTGGAAGCTAACACTGCAATGGAACTTTGACACAACACGTCTGGCAGGCAAAGCTTCAACAAGATAGGCACACTTTTCAAATTCAAAATATTTTGAACGGACGCCTTTTTTTATTATATTCGCAGTCGTAAGGCTTTTATTATTACATATATGCACAACAAGAATATTATATATGCCTGCCTGATGTGGCTGCTCACAGCATGCTCGTTGCAGCCTGCCGACTACTCCAGCTACGATGCTCCAACAGCCACTTCCGACCGCCTCATAGTGCTCTGCGAGGGGCTCTGGGGCATGGACAATGCGTCGATGGCACTCATCGACCGGGGAGTGCTTACCAACCGCTGGTTTCAGCAGCAAAATCCCGGGCGGCACCTGGGCGACACAGCCAACGATATTCTGCTCGTAAACGACACACTCATAGCCATTAGCGTGAACTGGTCGAACATCATACAATACATGCACCACGACGGCACTGCCATTGCAGCTACCGAGAACATACCCAACAACCGCTGCCTTGCCACCGACGGCAAGGATTTTATCTATGTCACCTCGTATGCCGACGGCGGATATGTGGCTAAAATAAGCCTTCGCACAAAGCAGATTGTAGACACCTGCCATGTGGGGCGCGAGCCCGAGGGCATAGCCTACTACGACGGACGGCTATACATTGCCAACACCGGTGGCTACTCCACACAAACCAAAGACCACCCCTACGAGCAGACAATATCTGTGGTCGATGCCGAAACAATGCGCGAGCTGCGACGCATCGACACCGGATGCGCCAACCTCTACGGGCATGTGGCACAGTGGCGCGAGTGGCTGTGCATAAATGCCGCAGGCGACGGCTATGCCATAGCACCACACACGGTGGTGCTCAACATGGCAAACGACGAGTTTCGGGTGTTCGACTTCCCTGCCACCTATTGCTGCGCATGGCAAGGAAAATTCTATGTGCTGGGCTCTGCCTACTCCAACATCACGGGGCAATACACCTATTCCACACACACCATTGCCGTGCCTTCGCTGCATGTAAGCAACGGACTAACCGCCTATGCCGCCGCCGAAGTCGCAATAAAGCAAATGCAATCGCCCTATGCGCTATATATATCGCCCTACTCCGGACATCTGTACGTATCCGATGCACGCGCCTATGCCACCAACGGATATGTATATGAGTTCGACATCAACGGCAATCAGCTCAACCGACACCTGCTGCGAGGCATAAACCCAAGCAGGTTCGTGGCTCTGCAATAGCCACTCACAGCTACATTATCACTAAAATTATGACACACAAAACAATACTCCTCGGCGCACTCTGCGCCCTTAGCATGGCAGCACAAGCACAGACAAGCAGCGTGCGCGTGCTCGAATACAACCCCGCCCCAGGACAGTTCATCAACAATCTGCCCGACATCAACGCTTCGATGACAGCCGAACAGCGCTTGCAGGCATGTCAACAGCTGCTCGACGACCATCTGCCCGTGTGCCTCGGAGCATTGGGAGGCTACATCACCGTAGGGTTCGACACGCCCATACAAAACACCAAGGGCTCCGACCTGCGCATATTGGGCAATGCCTACTATGCAGCTGCCGACCCCGCGTATGGCGCTGCCACCATCGGCGGAAGCATAGAGCCCGGAATAGTATATGCCGGAGTGGGCGACACACCCGAAACGGCTGCGTGGTATGAGCTGGCAGGATCGGAATATTATACCACACAGACGCATGGCGTAACCATTACCTATCAGAAGCCCACAGAAGAGCAAGGCGAGCACAAACAACCATACTCCATTTTCGATAACTACATACACTTCCGTGCAGAGTGGACCGACAACAACGGCAACCCATGCGACACCACTGGATGGATGATGAAGAACGTGTATCATCAGCAATCCTACTGGCCAACATGGGAGCAAGGCAACACGCTGACATTCAGCACCTCACGCCTGCCAAACAATGCCATAAACTATGGCGGAACGGGCGCCGAGGACAGCCAACCGCAAAACTGGATTAGCTACAGATATGCCACCGATGCCTATGGCTATGCCGATGCTACACCCAACACCGAACAGACATACAATACTTTCGACCTCGATTGGGCGGTTGACAAGCAGGGCAACCCCGTGAAGCTTACACATGCCAACTTCATACGCATACAGACTGCCACACTGCAGATGTGCGGATGGATAGGCGAACAGTCGACAGAGGTAACGGCAATAGAAAACCTGCATCTGCAACCCGGCTACGACAACAACCCCATCATCATCACTCCACGACAGCGACCCACTGCCATCAGTGGCATAACAAGCCAGCAGCACATACACGCTACGGCACGCTACACCATCGACGGTCAGCGCATAAGCCATCCGCAAAGCGGCATAAACATAGTGAGATACAGCGATGGAAGCACCAGAAAAGAGGTTGTGAAGTAGAACACGGCACACCCCACACTTTTTTAGGCATTATTACGCTTCTTCTGAACTAAAAATCGTAACTTTGCATAAAACTGAAAAATATAAAAAAAACATACAATGGAATACAACTTCAGAGAAATAGAGAAGAAATGGCAGAGCCAGTGGGTGAACGACAACACCTATAAAGTGAGCGAATGTGCCGACAAGAAGAAATTCTACGTGCTCAACATGTTCCCCTATCCATCAGGAGCCGGACTGCATGTTGGACACCCTCTGGGCTACATAGCCAGCGATATATACGCCCGCTACAAGCGCCTGCAGGGCTTCAACGTGCTCAACCCTATGGGCTACGATGCCTACGGACTGCCCGCAGAGCAGTATGCCATACAAACCGGACAACATCCTGAGGTGACCACCGTTGCCAATATTGCACGCTACCGACAGCAGCTCGACAACATCGGATTCTCTTTCGACTGGAGCCGCGAGGTGCGCACATGCGACCCTAAATACTATCATTGGACACAGTGGGCATTCCAAAAGATGTTCAACTCGTTCTTCTGCAACTCTTGCCAGAAGGCACAGCCCATAAGCAAGCTTGTGGAACACTTCTGCACCAAAGGCACCGAAGGTCTTGACGTGGCAGAGAGCGAACACCTTACATTCACCGCCGACGAGTGGAAGACATTCGACGAGGTGAAACAACAGAAGGTGCTCATGAACTATCGCATAGCCTACCTGGGCGAGACAATGGTCAACTGGTGTCCGGGACTGGGCACAGTGCTTGCCAACGACGAGGTGGTGAACGGCGTGAGCGAGCGCGGCGGATACCCCGTAGTGCAGCAGAAGATGCAGCAATGGTGCCTGCGCACCAGCGCCTACTCACAGCGCCTGCTCGACGGACTCGACACCGTAGATTGGAGCGACTCTATAAAGGAAACACAGAAGAACTGGATAGGACGCTCGGAAGGCACCGAGATGCAGTTTAAAGTGGCTGGCAGCGACTTCGACTTCACTATTTTCACCACACGCGCCGACACCATCTTCGGAGTGACATTCATGGTGCTCGCACCCGAAAGCGAACTGGTAGACACACTGACAACTGCCGAGCAGAAGGCTGCCGTCGACGAGTATCTGGCTTATGTGAAGAAGCGCACCGAACTCGACCGCATGGCAAACCATAACGTCACGGGTGTGTTCACGGGTTCATACGCCGTCAACCCATTCACCGGCGAGAACATTCCTATCTGGATTTCGGAATACGTGCTCGCTGGCTATGGCACCGGTGCCATCATGGCAGTGCCCGCTCACGACTCGCGCGACTATGCCTTTGCAAAGCACTTCAACCTGCCCATTATACCACTTATCGAAGGTGCCGACGTGTCGGAGGAGAGCTTCGACGCCAAAGAGGGCATCGTGCAGAACTCACCTATGGCAGGAAAGAACACACTCGAGGGCTTCTCGCTCAACGGACTTACAGTGAAGGAGGCAATAGCTGCTACCAAGAAGTTCGTAACAGAGAAAGGCATGGGCCGCGTAAAGGTGAACTATCGCCTGCGCGACGCCATATTCTCACGCCAACGTTATTGGGGAGAGCCATTTCCTGTGTATTACAAAGATGGTATGCCACAGATGGTGCCAGAGGAGTGCCTGCCACTCGAACTGCCTGAAATAGAGACATATAAACCTACAGAAACCGGCGAACCACCATTGGGACGCGCCAAGATGTGGGCATGGGATGTCGAGAAGAAGCAGGTGGTGGACAAGAGTCTGGTGAACGGAACAACAATATTCCCACTCGAGCTCAACACCATGCCTGGATTTGCAGGCTCATCGGCCTACTATCTGCGATACATGGATCCGCACAACGACAACGCTCTCGTGGGCAAGGAAGCCGACGAATACTGGCAGAATGTCGACCTCTATGTGGGCGGATGCGAACATGCCACCGGACACCTCATCTACTCGCGCTTCTGGAACAAATTCCTCTTCGACCTCGGAGTGTCGTGCAAGGAGGAACCATATCAGAAACTTGTGAACCAAGGAATGATACAAGGTCGTAGCAACTTTGTGTATCGTGTAAATAGCGACGACCATTCTAAGGCACCAGTGTTCGTGTCGTATGGTCTGCGCAAGCAATACGACGTAACACCAATACATGTGGATGTGAACATCGTGAGCGCCGATGTGCTCGATGTAGATGCTTTCAAGAAGTGGCGTCCGGAATACGAGAACGCTGAGTTCGTGCTCGAAGACGGCAAATATATCTGCGGATGGGCAGTCGAGAAGATGTCGAAATCGATGTTCAACGTTGTCAACCCCGACATGATTGTCGATAAATATGGTGCCGACACTCTGCGCCTTTATGAAATGTTCCTTGGTCCGGTGGAGGCAAGCAAGCCTTGGGACACCAACGGCATCGACGGCTGCCACCGCTTCCTGAAGAAGTTCTGGGCACTGTTCTACGAAAACCGCACCGACGAATATCTGCCTAACGACGATGAGCCGACAGCCGACAACATGAAGACACTGCACAAGCTCATCAAGAAGGTGACCGAAGATATCGAACACTTCTCTTACAACACATCGGTATCGGCATTCATGATTGCCGTGGGAGAACTCGCACAGCAGAAATGCCGCGCCCAAAAGGTGCTCGAACAGCTCGTAGTGCTCATAGCACCATTTGCTCCACATATTGCCGAAGAGCTGTGGCACGCACTCGGACACGACACCACAGTGTGCGACGCACAATGGCCCGAATACGATGAGAAGTATCTTGTAGAGAGCGAGATGCAGCTCACCATATCGTTCAATGGCAAGGCACGCTTCCAGAAGAAGTTCCCTGCCGATGCACAGAACGATGCCATACAACAGGCAGTGCTTGCCGATGAGCAGAGCCAGAAGTACATTGCCGGAAAGACTATCGTAAAGGTGATTGTTGTACCAAAGAAAATCGTCAACGTAGTAATTAAATAAATCCTACAATTATGACCATTAATCATCAACTGATCTGGAACGAAGCAAAAGACTATATATTCATCACGCTTGGCATGATGCTATATACCTTCGGCTTTACGGTGTTTCTGATGCCATATCAGATAGTAACGGGCGGAGTGACGGGTATATCCGCCATAGTCTATTACGCCACCAACATACCGATAGAATACACCTACTTCATCATCAATGCATCGCTGCTTGCCGTGGCGCTGAAGGTGCTCGGACTGAAGTTTCTGATGAAGACCATCTATGCCATCTGCATACTATCGGTGTTTCTATGGGCAGCACAGAAGTTGATGATAGGGCCCGATGGCAAGCTAATACAAGTGCTTGGACACGGACAGGAGTTCATGTCGCTCATCATTGGATGTATGCTCACCGGCACATCACTCGCCATCGTGTTCCTTAATAATGGCTCTACGGGCGGAACAGACATCGTGGCAGCGGTGGTAAACAAGTTTCACGACTTCTCGCTGGGCACCGTGCTGATAATGATCGACCTCTGCATCATCGGTTCGTGTCTGTTCATACCGCAGTTTGGCGACGAGCTGCAACGCTGCCATAAGGTGGTGTTCGGACTCTGCACCATGGCTATAGAGTGCTTCATGCTCGACTATGTGATGAACGTAAGACGAGAGTCGGTGCAGTTCATGATATTCTCGCACAAATACAAGGAGATTGGCGAGGCTATAACAAAGAAAACCGACCACACACTTACCATACTCGATGGTCATGGATGGTATTCGGGCAAGGAGATGAAGGTGATATGTCTGCTTGCAAAAAAACGAGAGTCGGTGCTCATCTTCCGCCTGATAAAAATGATTGACCCACGCGCCTTTGTGAGCCAGAGTAGCGTCATCGGCGTGTATGGTGAGGGCTTCGACCAGATAAAGGTTAAGGTGAAACATCAGCTGGAAGAACACGAAGGCATCAACAACAATGCCGATAACAACAACACAACAAATAATCAGCAATGAAACCATCTGTAAGCATAGACATAAAGAAGCAGAAGACACACACCATCGTCTTCGCTACCAACAACGCCCATAAGCTCGACGAGATACGTGCCATACTCAACAACGACAATGCCAACATGAACGCAGCCTACGAGGTGCTGTCGCTCAACGATATCGATTGCCACGACGACATACCGGAAACGGCAAACACGCTTGAAGGCAATGCCATTCAGAAGGCACGCTACATTGTGGAACATTATGGCTACGACTGCTTTGCCGACGACACCGGACTGGAGGTGGAGGCACTCGGGGGCGAACCGGGTGTGCACTCAGCACGCTATGCAGAAGGCACCGACCACGACTCGGAGGCAAACATGCAGAAGCTGCTCACACGGCTGGGCGACAACACCAACCGAAAGGCACAGTTTCGCACCGTGATAGCACTGGCACGCAAGCAGGATATAGCCAGCTACACACTGTTCGAGGGTGTGGTGCGAGGCACCATAACACACAGCAAGCAAGGCACAGAGGGCTTCGGCTACGACCCGATATTCGCTCCCGAGTGCTACGACGAGACATTCGCACAACTCGGCGCCGACATAAAGAACGGCATATCGCACCGCGCTCGTGCCGTGAAAAAACTGGTGGAATATCTCAATACACACGAAGCAGAATAAACTGCAGGTCATCGCAAGCTGACAATCAACAATAAATGCTACAAACTATATGACTACCTATCCATTCTGGACCGACCAATATTGGTTGCCACTAATGCAGCTGTACATGCGCAAACCGCAAGGCGTGAAGTCGGAATATGCACGACATACCATCGACCTTGCCATAAGTCTGCACATGCCGCCAAGCGTGCTGCATGAGCAGATGATGCTCATCGACAGCCACAATACGCCACTAACACAACGGCTGTGGGATAGGTATGCCAACAACCCACGCCGACTGGCACGCGACGTGAAACGACAGGAGCAGCTCGATGGATTCGGCAATGCTGCCGACTTCTATTGTGGGGTGTGCTCCAACGACAGTTTGGCTAAGCAATACATTCCTGTCAGCAACGACACAAAGCTCACACCAGTGATGCTGACGATAATACTGGCACTCTACTTCACACTGACACCTAACACAATGGTGGCGGACACACCCGAGGTGGCGGACACCGCACGACTGTTAGGACTGAAAACACAGGAGGTGGTGGAGGCTTTAGAGCTGTTCCAGACATTCGACCCAATACTAAAGCGCGAGCCCGCAACGGCATCTACTCTTGCCGATGAGGCACGCCGAACATGGCAAACTTACAACAACGAACAGCCGCAAACTCTGCACGACACGGCTGAAAACCTTAAGGAATATTTCAAGTAATGGCTCAGAAACTCACACAGACGCAGACGCAGGAACAAAAGCTACAGCAGGTGCAAAGGCTTTCGCAACAGCAGATGCTACAAGTGCATCTGCTCGAAATGCCACTCACAGAGCTGGAGCAGAACGTGAATGCCGAACTCGACGATAATCCTGCACTTGAAACAACATCGCCCGACGATGCTCTGCTCATGTCGCACACGGGCAGCAACGACGACTCTACCTACGACTCCACTGCCAACGACGATGAGAGCTACGAACAACAGACGGAACGCGACATGCGCGAGTCGGCACTCAACGAGGCTCTGGAACGTATCGGAAACGGCGACGACGAACTGCCAACAGCTGGATATAGCAGCAACTATGCTGCAAATACCGCCGACTACGAGGAAATGGTGTATGGCGACGTAACGTCATTCTACGATAAACTTAAGGAGCAAATGGGCGAGATTAGCCTGACACAAAAGCAAGAGGATATTCTGGAATATGTGATTGGCTCGCTCGATAGCGACGGATTATTGCGCAAAGACTCCATAAGCATATGCGACGAACTTGCCATATATCATGGCATCGACTGCACAGAACACGATGTCGACGAGGCAGTGAAGACCCTACAGACATTCGACCCGGCAGGCATCGGAGCACACAACTTGCAGGAATGTCTGCTGCTGCAAATCGACCGACGACCCAACGACACCCTAAAACCACTCATGCACAAGGTGATTGCAGAGTGTTTCGATGAGTTTAAAAAGAAACACTACGACAAAATACGCTCTGCATTGGGCGTAAGCGACAGCGTGGCACAAAAAGTAAATGCCGAACTGTGCAAGCTTAATCCTAAACCAGGCTCATCGCTCGGCGAAACAGAGGGCAGAAATGTGCAGCAGATAACACCCGACTTCATCGTAGACACGGACGATAACGGCAACGTTTCATTCGTGCTCAACAACGGAAATATACCTACTCTCAACGTGTCGCCATCGTTTGCAGAGATGATGGAGACCTACAAGAACAACAAGGCGTCAATGTCGAAACGCGACAAGGAGGCTTTGCTCTATGCCAAAGAGAAAGTGGAGAGAGCACGAGGCTACATAGAAGCAATAAAAACACGACGACGCACACTGAGCATCACCATGCAAGCCATCATCGACTGGCAACGAAAATTCTTCCAGGATGGCGATGAGGCCGACCTCAAGCCAATGATTTTGAAGAATATCGCCGACGTTACCGGACTCGACATAAGCACTATTTCGCGCGTAAGCAACGTGAAATATGCACAAACCAATTGGGGCACATTCCCACTCCGCTTCTTCTTCAGCGACGGATACACCACAGGCGATGGCGAAGAGATGTCGACACGGAAGATAAAGATAGCACTCAAGCATATAGTCGATGCCGAGGACAAGAAAAAACCACTCAGCGACGATGCCATAACTAAAGCACTCGCACAAAAGGGATTTCCAATAGCAAGACGAACAGTGGCTAAATATCGCGAACAGCTCGGACTGCCCGTGGCAAGACTTAGAAAGGCTTAATACATACACAAGCTATGAAAGAAAAGAAACTGATACTCACCGCAAGAGTATTGAGCATGGTGTTCACCCCACTTTATCTGTCGCTGGTGGGAATAATAGCGCTCTTCACACTGAGCTACCTGAACCAGCTGCCTACCGCCTATAAGCTCACGGTGTTGACTTTAGTCTACATATTCACCATATTGTTGCCCACAGTGCTAATACGCTTCTACCGCAACTACCACGGGTGGACACTCATACAGCTGAGCAATAAGGAACGACGAATAGTGCCATATCTCATTTCTGTAACGAGTTATATGGTGTGCAGCTACATTATGCAACGCCTCAACTTCCCACATTTTATAAGCAGCATACTCATAGCAGCACTGATGATACAATGCGTGTGCACAATAATAAATGTGTTTTGGAAAATATCCACACACACAGCAGCCATTGGAGGGGTCACGGGAGCATTGATGGCATTTGCATTCTTCTTCGGTTTCAACCCAATAGGGTGGCTCTGCATAGTACTATTGCTTGCAGGCATGGTGGGAACGAGCCGAATAATACTACGACAACACACACTGGCACAAGTAACAGTGGGATTTATAGTGGGAGTGATATGCGCCTTCCCTATAATATTGTTTTGGTAAACATCGATATTAACTAATCAACATACAACAAAATGACACCATTAGTAAGCATCATCATGGGCAGCACATCCGACCTGCCCGTAATGGAAAAGGCATGCAAATTTCTCAACGACATGCAAATTCCATTCGAAGTGAACGCACTCTCTGCACATCGCACACCGGACGCAGTAGAAAGTTTTGCTAAAGGAGCCAAAGATCGTGGCATAAAGGTTATTATCGCAGCTGCAGGCATGGCAGCAGCATTGCCTGGAGTAATAGCTGCAAGCACCACACTGCCCGTAATCGGCGTGCCTATCAAGGGCATGCTCGATGGTTTGGATGCCATGCTGTCGATAATACAGATGCCTCCAGGCATACCAGTGGCTACAGTAGGAGTGAACGGCGCTATGAATGCTGCAATCCTTGCATGCGAGATGATTGCACTATGCAACGAGGATGTGGCAAAGAAAATGGCTGACTACAAGGCTGGTCTGGGTGCCAAAATAGAAAAGGCAAACAAAGACCTGGCAGAAGTGAAGTACGACTTTAAGGTGAACTAATCGTAGTTTGCCTAACAAAAACAACGCTATAATGACCGACATTTTCAACTATCGCCGCCGACCAACGTCTACAACACTGGTGGGCAATACACAAATAGGCAGCGAAGCACCAATACGCGTGCAGTCAATGACTACCACCAACACCAACGATACAGAGGCGTGTGTGAGTCAGGCAGAACGCATCATCAAGGCTGGTGGAGAACTTGTGCGACTAACTACACAAGGACGACGCGAAGCCGAAAACCTTAAAAACATCAACGCACAGCTAAGAGCCGACGGCTACAATACGCCGCTGGTGGCTGATGTGCACTTCAATGCCAACGTGGCTGATGTGGCTGCACTCTATGCAGAGAAGGTGAGAGTGAACCCAGGAAACTATGTCGACCCGGCACGCGTATTCAAAAAGATAGAATATACCGATGAGGAGTATGCCGAAGAACTCAAAAAGCTGGAGGCACGCTTTATTCCTTTCCTCAACATCTGTAAAGAACACAACACAGCAGTGCGCATTGGCGTGAACCATGGGTCGCTATCCGACCGCATCATGTCGCGCTATGGCGACACTCCTGAGGGCATCGTCGAGAGTTGTATGGAGTTTCTGCGCATCTGCAAAGAGCAGAATTTCCACAATGTGGTGATATCTATCAAGGCATCAAATACCGTGGTAATGGTGCGCTCCGTGCGTCTGCTGGTGGCAGAAATGGACAAGGAAGACATGCACTATCCACTCCATCTTGGCGTGACAGAGGCTGGCGAAGGCGAAGACGGACGCATAAAGAGTGCCGTAGGCATTGGCGCACTGCTTGCCGATGGCATCGGCGACACCGTGAGAGTGAGCCTCAGCGAGGAGCCAGAGGCAGAGATTCCAGTGGCAAAGCATCTTACCGACTATATTACACGCCGAGAAGGCCATATGCTTGTGCCTGGAACAATGGCTCCAGAATTCGACTGGCTGCGCCCAGAACGCCGCAAAACGCGTGCTGTGGGGGCTATAGGTGGCTCTAATGTGCCCGTGGTGATAACATCACTCACAAATGGCGAGGAGGCTAACGACACCACATTCAATGCCGACATGACACCCGACTACATATATTGCGGTGCCACACTGCCACAAAACCGACAGTACGGACAGAAGTATATCGTTGACTTCAATGCCTATAACGGCGAGAACAATACCTACCCCATATTTCCATACAACGCCATACCATTCATTGCAAGCGTAAAGGCCGAAGTGAAATTCTTGGTGCTGCAGCTCGGTGCTCCGTCGGAAGAGTATCTGGCATGCCTGAAAGCTCATCCCGAAGTGGTGGTAGTGGCTGTGAGCAACCAGCAAAACCGACTTGGCGAACAGCGATCACTGACACATGAGCTGTGGCTCAATGGTATCTTTAACCCAGTGGTATTTGCTCAGATGTATCACCATTCAGCCTCAGAAAAAGCCGATTTACAGCTTGAAGCTGCTGCCGATATGGGCGCACTGATGATCGACGGACTCACTGATGGCGTTTGGATAATGAACGATGGCAACATCACACCACGCGATATTGCCGATACCAGCTTCGCCATTCTGCAGGCAGCACGCCTACGCACTTCAAAAACAGAGTATATATCGTGCCCTGGATGCGGTCGCACACTCTACGATTTGCGCTCTACCATTGCCAAAATAAAAGCCGCTACAGCACATATGAAGGGCTTGAAGATAGGCATTATGGGCTGCATTGTGAACGGACCAGGCGAGATGGCAGATGCCGACTATGGCTATGTGGGTGCCGGACCAGGCAAAATCTCACTCTATAAGCAGAAGGTATGCGTAGAAAAAGGTATTCCTGAAGCCGAAGCAGTGGAGCATCTGCTGCGTTTTATAGAGCAAGACCGCAAAAATATAAAGTAAATTATAATAACTACATAGGTAAAAAAACTACATCTACCTATATAAATTTAAAAGGGCAAAAGCATTGTATTATCCATCGGATACAAATGCTTTTGCCCTTCCTTATATTTATGCTCAGTAACTACCAAGTTTTGTTTGGCTCTACTCTGCTGCTTTAAGCAGCTCACACAATTGTCTCATTCCTTCGCTGGCACCACACTGTAGATGCTTGAAATTGCCGCGATGCAACCCTATCGATGGCTCTGGGTCAATGAGATAAACCGGTACTGATGGATTGACATATTGCACCAATCCTGCAGCCGGATACACATTGAGCGACGTACCGATAATAACGAATATGTCTGCCTGCTGTGCCGCCTCTGCCGCTGCGCTTATCATGGGCACCGACTCACCGAAGAAAACAATATAAGGACGCTCCAATGATCCGTCGCCACTCTTTGCTCCCGGTGCCACATCGCAATTATCGGGGGTCAAAGTGCGAATATAGCGTGGATCATCGACATCGCGCGATGAACACACCTTTATCAGTTCGCCATGCAGATGAATCACATCTGTAGAGCCAGCCTTCTCATGTAGATTGTCTACATTCTGTGTAATCACCGTCACTTGGTATTGCTTTTCGAGTTCATGTATCAACCTATGCCCTTCGTTAGGCTGCGCATTCCATAGTTTGTGGCGCAACTTATTGTAAAATCCATTCACAAAATCAGGGTCGGCAAGCCATCCCTCGTGCGAAGCCACCCTTTCCACGGGATAATTCTCCCACAACCCATCATTTCCACGAAACGTCTTGAAGCCCGACTCCACTGACACTCCGGCACCAGTAAGAAACACTATTTTCTTCATAAGCTATAAATATTATCGTAAAAGGGCCTTTACAAGCCACACAAGCGCTTTGTTTTACGCTTTGGTGGAATTGTAAGGGCCCTTTGAAATATGTCCTTCAGACGTTGTTTTTTACTTTAGTTTCCATGTAGCACCATCCTTGGTGTCCTTCACTTCAAATCCGAGTTCAGCCAATTCGTCGCGAATACGGTCGCTGGTTGCCCAATCCTTGGCAGCCTTAGCCTTTGAGCGAAGGTCGAGCACCATGTCCACTACCTTTCCGAAAGCCTCCTCGCGATGCGATGACGAGCCAGCGTTATCGGGACGCAGGCCTAGCAAATCAAAGGCAAATAGGCGCATTGTTTCGGCAAGTTCGGCAAGATGAGCCTCAGAGATAGTGGCCTTATGGTCTACAAGTTTGTTCACCACCGAGCATGCCTCGAACAGATGAGCAATAACAAGCGGTGTGGCAAAGTCGTCGTTCATAGCATCGTAGCACTTCTGTCGCAATGCTTCTACGAGTTTCTTTGTGTCGGCATCGCTCTCTGCCGCTGCTGTTATGCGGTCGAGGTCGGCAATACCATTCATAAGTTTCTCCAATCCCTTCTCTGATGCCTGCAATGCTTCGTTAGAGAAGTCGACGGTGCCACGATAGTGAGCCGACAGAATGAAGAAACGTATTGTCATTGGCGAATATGGCTGTTCAAGCTTATCATGGTTGCCAGTGAAGAACTGTTCCAATGTGATGAAGTTGCCCAGCGACTTACCCATCTTCTGTCCGTTGATGGTAATCATATTATTGTGCATCCAATAGTGCACCATCTGGTCGCCTTGCGAAGCCACCGCCTGAGCTATCTCGCACTCATGGTGAGG
The DNA here is from genome assembly GCA_934215545.1 of uncultured Prevotella sp. GTDB lineage: Bacteria > Bacteroidota > Bacteroidia > Bacteroidales > Bacteroidaceae > Prevotella. Next base: position 82,539 of record CAKQAD010000001.1, on the reverse strand, counting down.
GAACACGAGGTCCATTCCTCCGCCATGAATATCGAAGTGAGCACCAAGATACTTACGTCCCATGGCAGTACACTCACAGTGCCATCCTGGAAATCCGTCGCTCCATGGGCTTGGCCAGCGCATGATATGCTCTGGCGATGCCTTCTTCCAAAGGGCGAAGTCGGCCTGATTGCGCTTTTCTCCCACTCCATCGAGCTGTCGCGAAGCATCCTTCACATCGTCGAGGTTACGTCCTGATAGGATGCCATAGTGATACTTCTCGTTATATTTCTTCACATCGAAATATATAGAGCCATTGCTCTCGTAAGCAAAACCATTGTCAAGAATCTGCTGCACCAGTTGTTCTTGCTCAATGATATGTCCGGTGGCATGTGGTTCGATGCTTGGTGGCAGCACGTTAAGAGCCTCCATTGCATCATGATAGCGATTGGTATAGAACTGAGCTATCTCCATTGGTTCGAGCTGTTCGAGCCTTGCCTTCTTCTCTATCTTGTCGTCGCCCTCATCGGCATCGTGCTCCAGGTGTCCCACATCGGTAATGTTACGCACATAGCGCACCTTATATCCGAGATGTTTCAGGTAGCGAAACAATATATCGAAGGTTATTGCCGGACGTGCATGACCCAGATGTGGGTCGCCATAAACTGTTGGTCCGCACACATACATGCCCACATTAGGAGCATGCAGTGGCTTAAACACCTCTTTGCGTCGCGACAATGTATTGTAAATCCAAAGTACTTGTTCCATTATTGTATATCGTATTTATATGTTTTCGTTATGCAAAATTAGTAAATATAATTGATAGTGTGGCGTTGTCTACGTCTTTATTTTAACACTTTGACACCTATTGTGTGAGTCGGGCTATAGCAGTTCTGTTATCTGTGCGAAGTCGCTCACCACATGGTTGGCTCCAGCCTGCACCAGACTCTCGTATGTGCCGTTGCCATAACTCACTCCTATTGTGTCGCATCCGGCATTGCGCCCCATGCATATATCGAAGTGTGTATCGCCCACCACCACAGCCTCTTCGGGCTTGAGTCCAAAGTGTTGCAATGTCTTCAGCACCGGTTCAGCATCAGGTTTGGCATGTTTCACATCTTCGGCAGCAATGATAAATGTTATTATATCATTGAGTCCAAACGATTTAACAAAGTCGGCAGCCGACTTATATCCCCTGCTTGTGGCTATAGTAACTATCACCCCTCTTTTATGAAGCAGTCTTATAGTGTCAGCCACATGTGGAAACATAGGCACACCTATCTCTCTGTTCACATCTTCAAATATGCGGCGATAGGTAGCAGTGCATTGTGCTGCCCGCTCTGCATCCATGCTTTCGAGCATTGGAAAAGCCTCAACCAGCGGCAGTCCGATGGTAGCAGCAATCTCCTCGTCGGTGTGCTGGGGCAGCTTTTCGGCGTCGAAGGTACGATGAAAAGTGTTCAGTATCACTGGTTTTGTATCGGCAATGGTGCCGTCGAAATCCAATATTGCTATTTTCTTCATAGTTGTTGCTTACATATTTATGTTCTTCACCACGATGGCAATAGTCTTCATTCTCACATAATTCTCCGACATATACATCATACCCCCATAAGGATTATCTGTGCCCTGTGAGTTTTTGGCTATATAGAATTTGCGTCCCTTGTCATCGTGTGCTATGCCAATGATAGCCATACAATGGTCGTCGGTGGTGCTTCTGTTTTCGAATGCCAGCTGTCGTTGTTGCTGGTTGCATTTTATGTCGGGATAAAGCTCTGCCACACCACGCTTGAATGAGTAGCCCACTTCAGACGTATCGCCCTCCCAACACACCGGATGTCCGTGCATCAGCGAAGTGTCGATGCGCTTCATCAGCACATCGATGGGCACATTATAGAACAGCTCGTCGCTATAGTTATCGGGCACTTCGAGAGCAAACGAGTCGCCAAACGGATGATGTGAGAAGCTCGTCAGCGCCATATATTCGCCGCGCATACACACACTCTCGGCAAACTGTTGCGGTGTATACTCTGCTCCATACATATACACATGCTTAGGCAGAGTGCCAATACGCTCGTCGAACACCCTATTCATGTTCTTCTCGAGCTGACTGAGATTATTGCTTGCCTGCGATATCAGCGCCATTCGTTGTGCGAGAGCGTCGTAGTTGAGATAATTTTGGTTATACGAATCATATGGAATGGCACCATATTCCTTTATCAGTCGTAGCAGCAGTGGCATTGTTGCGCGCATCGTGATGCGGTCGTAGCCATACGAAAGGAAGTGGCATCGCGCCTGTTCTGCCAGCAGATGGCGTGCAAGATAGTCGATGGATATATTCACCGAGTCGCCCATCATCACATGCTCTGTCTCTATTACGGCAAGCATGGCATACGCCCAGCTAAGCGATTGCTGTCCTTGGCATTTCACTGGGGTGTAGCGCAGCACCACATCGTTCTTGAAATTATACTTTTTGCTACCATTATTTATGCCGAAGTCGTATTGGCATGATGTCAATACGATCATGCCAATCAGCCCACCTGCGAGGGTATAGAATATATTGCTTTTAGTCTTCATAAACCTTTCGATAAACTATTTCTTAATTTTCGCGTCCTATTTCACTATGGATTTCATAGGACTCTTTATTCCTTTTGCGTTGACAAGGAATGCCTTTGCCGAGCCGAAGCGCAGGAACATGTCGAGGCGCACTGGCACATGATTGTTGTCGTCGCTCACATAAAACCTCACTATTTCCTTATACTTGCTCCCTTCCTTCTCCATATACGACAGTTGCAGGCATCTGTATTTCACTCCATTGTCGGCTTTTACTGTGGTTTTTCCCTTATATTCTATCACGGCAGGCACTATGTTCACGCCATCGGTGATAGGAATATTTATACGGTTGCCCCGTTTCCAGCCTTCAGGATTGAACGATCGAGCCCTCAAGAATATGCTAAGCATATCGTAGGTACACTCCGCACAGTTGTGTTCTTTCCACAGCTGTTCGCCATTAAAGCGCTGTCGGTGTTGCTTGGTGTGCTGCTTTCCATTGGGATAGGAGTAGAACACCTCGTCGACGGTATATCGCTTACCCTCAACGGCACCCTTACGGAAGTATAACGGTTCGAGTTGCAGCGTGTTATAACACAGCAATGTGTCGCGCATCACGAAGAACTTGTCTGCCTTACCAGATGTTCTTGTAGTTAGCGAAGCCCTATATGCGGCATTACCCTTATAGTTGCTTTGCACCGTCGACATAGAAGCATTGCCCACCTTCACCCACACAAACTTCCAGTTGAAGTATAGGTTATATGTAAGAAACTCGCCCGACTTGAATGCAGTGTTACGAAACTTGCACTGTGCCGACGCTGTTGTGCCTACAAGCGTCATTGCCATCAATGCCATGACAATAATTTTTCTTAGCTTCTTCATAGCAATGTTATTTTATTGAGGTTATTATCTTAACACAAAGCCGTTGTAGTTAGAACGGATAAGGTATTCCCAGTTTCTGTGCCCTTTCAAGGTTGCGTTGTTTTATCTGTCTCTGCTTGTCGGCTTTTTGCTTTGTTATCTTCTCTGGTTTCTGCTGGTATAGTGCTTTCTCCTTCACATTCCAGTTGAGCGTTATATCCCACTTCTCCTTACACTCTATCTCCTTTGGATAGTAGTAGACCATTTCTGGCTGCAGCCCCTTGTTATAGTCGCCGGTGTCCCATCGTCCGTTGTTGTTGTCGTCGACGAACAGTCGGGCGTAGTATTTACCTGGTTTAATGTAGAAGAACTGTGCAGTTCCATCTATTAGCGGTGTTTGTTTCACAGCTTTGTCTTGTGCATCGAGCAGTTGCACCAGCACTTTGCTGCCTGCGTCGAGTCCGTTCACCATTAGCATCAGCGTGCTGTAGGAGTCGAGTGAATTCACTTTAAACCCTTGTTTATCCTTTGGCGACACATTGCCATAAATGTCTACAAACGCCATAGAGTCGAGTTCCAAGCTATACTCCACGTCGGGTCGCCATTCGGCAAGCAGTCTATACTCCATCACCGATGGTGTTGCCACGCTGTCGCCACGCAAATTCATCTTCAGAGGTTCAAACTTCAGCCGTGTCTTATACCACAGAGTGTCGTGTTTGGCATATAGATGTATGGCATTCGTGTCTACCTTTGCCACTGGGCGGTCGAAGCGGAATGGCACATTACGATCCGGATCGAGAGTCGACCCCAAATCTATCTTAGGCACAAAAAGCTTTCGTGGCATCACCGAGTCGTATGGTTGGCCACGTTTTTTTAGTTTTTCCTGTTGTTTTTTCCACTCCTCGTATTGGTTCTGCTGTAGTTTCAAGCGTCGCTCATAAGGCAATTTCGACAGAATTGTCAGCGTGTCGGTATTGGGCACAAGTTGTCCGAGCGAGTCGGTCATCATATACGTCAGCGACAGCGACAGCGTGTCTTGATTGACCAATGCAGTATCGGCGAGCCAATATGTAATAGTATCTCTGTTGAGCGATGGAATTGTTATGATGTTATTGTCTGCCTTGAAGTTGAGTGGCTTTATTACCGGCATTTCGTCGCTTCCATAGCTAAAAAACAGCGAGAATCGGTCTTCTTTTATGCGTTCTGCCTTCAGAAAATATCTGTCGGTGATGGTTTCGTTGAATGCTCTGAGCACGATGTCGTCGGGAGTGAACCTCGTGTAGCCAGTGCGCTGTATGTCTTTAATACGCAGAGAGTCGAGCCAGATGGTGTCTTGTCTCACTGCCTGCTCCACGCCGGGTTTTATGGTGTCGTGGCAGAAAGCTATCTGCTCGCTTTTTTGCGTAAAGCGGTAGTTGCCATCGGCATCGTTGAGCGCATATATGCGGTATGCACCTGGCGACACACCCTTGATGCAGAATCGTCCGCGCGAGTCGGTGCGTGCCACTCTCAGCATAGGTTTAGTGATGAAGCACGAGTCGTCGTGCTCGTTATAGAGTCCGACGAGTGTTCCCTTCACGGGTTCAAGGTTTTCAGCCTGTAGCACATATCCCGACACCTGCAATGTGTCTATTACACTACCCGTGGCAAACGAGTAGGTGTAGTTGCCAAGAGGGTTGCTCTCGTTATTGTCGGTTATGGCGTCGGAGAAGTCGATGGTGTATGTAGTGTTTTCCTTTAGAGAGTCTTTCAGCTGCACCTCTATCTTCTTTCCCGATGCCTTTATCTCAGCCTGCTCCATTTGTGGTGGCGATATCACCACCTTCTCTGTGGCATTGCCCACCTTTATATATTCGTCGAAGTATATATACACCTTGCTGGCGCGTGCGTTAGTGCCCCCATCGGCAGGCGCAGCCCCGATTACGTGCGGTGGTGTTTCGTCATACCATCCGCCGTCGGGGCGCCCCATTCTGGCACACGACACCACGAGCAAAGCAAGAAGTAGTGATAGTAATGAATATTTTTTCATACTTGTTTTTAAGAGTTCATAGCCAATATCTCGTCTATATTGCCACGGTTGTTAGACAGTCGTGGCACCTTATGCTGTCCGCCGAGCTTACCCTTTGAGCGCAACCAGTCGTCGAATAGTCCCTGTCGTGCCACCACAATCTCCAGGTGTTGCAGTGTGATGTCGTGGAAACGCTTAGCCTCGTAGTCGCTGTTTATCTCCTGCAGATGTTCGTCGAGCAGATGAGCAAACTTCTGTATGTCGTCGGGTTGCTTAGCAAACTCTATGAGCCATTGGTGTCGGCACTTGGCATTCTGATCCATGAACACCGGTGCAGCAGTATATTCCTTCACCTCGGCACCCGTCTGCTGGCATGCAAATGCCAGTCCTTTCTCGGCATTGTCTTGTATAAGTTCCTCGCCGAAGGCGTTGATGAAGTATTTTGTGCGTCCGGTGATGACAAACTTATATGGTTTTTTTGATGTAAACTTCACCGTGTCGCCAATCATATATCGCCACAATCCGCACGATGTGCTTATGAGCATGGCGTAGTTGCGTCCCACTTCTACACCTTCGAGAGGCACTATGTTAGGATGCTCCGAGTCGAACTCGTCCATAGGCAGGAATTCATAGAACACCCCATAGTCGAGCATTAGCAGCATCGACTTGTCGTTTGGGTCGTTCTGTATGCCAAAGAATCCCTCCGAAGCATTGTATGTTTCCATATAATGCATCTTGTCGGATGTGATGATATGTTCATATTGCGAGCGATAAGGAGTGAATGCAATACCACCATGGAAGAACACTTCCAGGTTAGGCCACACCTCGTTGATATGCTCCTTGCCCGTTATCTCGAGCACCCTCACCAATACGCTGAGCATCCACGAAGGCACTCCCGACAGATTTGTGACGTTCTTATTTATTGTCTCGCGTGCTATACGGTCGCGCTTCACCTCGAAATCCGACAGCAGTGCTGTTTGTTTCTGCGGCACTCTGATCAGGTTCACCAGCGGGTTGATGTTTTCGATGAGTATGGCACTAAGGTCGCCCACGAGCGATCCAGCCACATTATAGTTTGGCGAGTGCGACCCACCGAGAATAAGTCCTTTTCCGTCGAACATCCTACTCTCTGGATTGTTCTTCAGATACATTGCCACCACATCGGTGCCTCCCTTATAGTGTATCTGCTTGAGTCCTTCTGCCGACACTGGTATGAACTTGCTCTTGTCGTTGGTAGTGCCCGACGACTTGGCATACCAGCGCACCTGTCCTGGCCAGAGCACGTTTTTCTCGCCATGACGCATGCGGTCGATATCGGCCTTGAGTTCTTCGTAGGTGTTCACTTGCACATTGCGCACGAAGTCATCGTATGAAGATGTATTTGCGAAGTTGTGGTTTCTGCCATATTCTGTGTTGGCTGCAGTGTGCAGAAGATGCTGCAGCACCTGATGCTGCAATTCGTCGGGATTAGAAAAGTGGCGTTCCAGCTTATGCTGTCGGGGTATGAACGCATTGCGTATGATGCCTGTTAAGCTCATTGGTATTTTTTGTTTGTTCTGTTTTTTGTAATTTACAAAATTACCTAAAACAAGCGAGAGGAGTGTGTTTTTCACTTATTTTAATATATATATAATGTGGCTCTCTATTCTTTTTTTCTTACATTTGCAAGATTAGAGGCCTGCAGTGTGTAGATGTTATGCCTCTACACATGCAATATGTGTGCCTCGTCTGCATTTGTCTTCATGCCAATGCATCCATGTTTTCATACATCAACAAATATATATCTACTAAAACATGCATAAACTTCGTACTATAGAAATGCAACGCCTGTCGGTCGACGAATTCCACGATGCAGCCAAGCTTCCGCTTGTAGTGGTGCTCGACGATGTGCGCTCGCTCCATAATGTTGGTTCTGTGTTTCGTTCTGGCGACGCCTTCCGTATAGAGGCGGTGTATCTTTGCGGCATCACAGCCACCCCTCCTCATCCTGAAATTCACAAGACGGCGCTTGGTGGCGAAGACTCGGTGGCATGGCGCTACTTCGAGTCGGCAACCGATGCTGTGAAGGAGTTGCAAGCCAATGGCTATTATGTGTATTCCATCGAACAGGTGGAGGGCTCTACCAAACTCCAAAACCTGCATCTCGACACCGACAGGCGCTATGCCGTGGTGTTTGGCAATGAGGTGAAGGGCGTGCACCAGGAGGTGGTAGACATTACCGACGGCTGCCTTGAGATACCACAGTTTGGCACCAAGCACTCGCTCAACGTTAGCGTTACGGCAGGCATCGTGGTGTGGGAGGTGGCAAAGCAATTTATCGAAAAGCTTCTGTATAAGTGAAAAATACACCTCTATACACCTTATTACATATTCTTTTTGTAACTTTGCACTTTATATAATACTTATTTTTACATATTTTTTTATTGATGAAAAGACTTTTCATAGAGACATATGGTTGCCAGATGAATGTGGCCGACTCAGAAGTGGTGGCTTCTATTATGCAGATGGCAGGCTATGAACTCTGCGACAACGAGGCAGATGCCGACGCTATATTCCTCAACACTTGTTCTATTCGCGAGAATGCCGAAAACAAGATTTACAACCGTCTTGACACTCTGCATGCCGAGCAGAAGAAAGGGCGCCAGCTTATTCTTGGCGTGCTTGGCTGCATGGCAGAGCGTGTGCGTCAAGACCTTATCAACAATCATCATGCCAACTTGGTGTGTGGTCCCGACTCTTATCTAAACCTGCCCGACATGATAGCGCAGTGCGAGAACGGACACGATGCCATAAACATAGAGCTATCTACCACCGAGACCTATCGCGACATTGTGCCCATGCGCATCGGTGCCAACCGTGTCAGTGGCTTTGTGAGCATAATGCGTGGCTGCAACAACTTCTGCCACTACTGCATCGTGCCCTACACTCGAGGCAGAGAGCGCTCACGCGATGTGGAAAGCATACTGCGTGAGGTGCGTGACCTTCACGACCGTGGCTTCAAGGAGGTTACACTGCTCGGACAGAATGTTAACAGCTATGGCCTCACTCCTGCCGGAAAGCGCATTGAGGGCGGCGTGAGCTTTGCCGAACTGCTGCACATGGTGGCACAGAGCGTGCCCGACATGCGCGTGCGCTTCACCACATCCAACCCCGAGGATATGACCGACGACATTCTGTATGCCATCGCCGAAGAGCCCAACCTTTGCAAGCACATACACTTCCCGGCACAGAGCGGTTCTGACAAAATTCTGAAACTGATGAACCGCAAATACACCCGCCAGCAATATCTTGACAAGGTAGAGGCTATACGCCGCATCATTCCTGGCTGCGGACTCACCACCGACATCTTCGTGGGCTATCACGACGAGACCCCCGAAGACCATGCCCTGACACTGTCGCTCGTTAAGGAGTGCCAGTTCGACTCGGCGTTTATGTTCAAATACAGCGAGCGCCCAGGCACCTACGCTGCCAAGCATCTGCCCGACAATATCTCGGAAGAGGTGAAGATAGAACGCCTCAACGAGCTCATCCGCCTGCAGACAGAGGTGTCGGCAGAGCAGAACAGCAAAGATGTGGGCAAGACATTCGAGGTGCTTGTAGAGGGATACTCCAAGCGTTCAAGAGAGCAGCTTATGGGTCGCACAGAGCAAAACAAGGCAGTGGTGTTCGACAAGGGCAACCACCACATCGGCGACCGCGTAATGGTGCGCATCACAGGTTCTACAAGTGCCACCCTCTTTGGCGAGTGTGCCGAATAAACACATCAATAAACTAACAATAATCAAGTAACAACAGGTGAGCTATCATTATGGTTATGCCACCACCCTAACCCACCTTTCCTATGAAAGAATTTATAAAAGTATTGCAGCGATTTGTTCCGCCGTATAAGAAGTATCTCTTCCTGACAATATTCTTCAACATATTGTCGGCTTTGCTCAACATCTTCTCGTTTGCAGCACTGATACCTATACTTCAAATTCTGTTTAAAGCCGACGAAACGGGCAAGGCCACACAACTCATGGAGTGGAGTTCCGACAACTTCAAAGAGGTGCTTGCCAACAATGCCGACTACTACATGGGAGTGCTCATCAACTGGGCTGGCAGCACCATGACACTGCTGCTGATAGGTCTGTTTCTTGCTGTGATGACACTGCTCAAGACTGGTGCCTACTTCCTTTCATCGGCATCGCTGATGCCAATGAGCATCGGCATTGTGTGCGACATACGCCAACTTATCTACAACAAGATAACATCGCTGTCGCTGGGCTTCTTCTCCGACGAGCGTAAGGGCGACATCATTGCGCGTATGACGGGCGATGTGGGCGAGGTGCAGAACTCTATCATGGCATCGCTCGACATGCTCTTCAAGAACCCTATCCTTGTGGTGTCTTACTTCATCTCACTGCTCTTCATCTCATGGCAGCTCACCCTGTTCACATTCATCTTCGTGCCATTGTTCGGATGGTTCATGGGCATCGTGGGCAGAAAGCTCAAACAGCAGTCGATAAAGGTTCAGTCGCTATGGTCAGACACTCTATCGCAGGTAGACGAGACACTCAGCGGACTGCGAATAATCAAGGCTTTCTGCGCCGAGAAGAAGATGCGCGACCGCTTTGAAAGCATCAACGACATGTATCGCTCGTCGGTGATGCGCGTGGGCATACGCCAACAGCTGGCACACCCTATGAGCGAATTCCTCGGCACGGTGCTCATCGTAATAGTATTGTGGGTGGGCGGACTCCTGGTGCTCGACCAAAAGATGCTGTCGGGACCTACATTCATCTACTATTTGGTGATGCTCTACTCTATCATCAACCCATTGAAGGACATCTCTAAGGCAAGCTACAATATTCCTAAAGGCTTGGCATCAATGGAGCGTATCGACAAGATTCTGAAGGCCGAGAACCCTATTAAGGAGAAGGAAAACCCAGTACACATTAAGTCGTTTGAACACCAGATAGAGTTCCGTCATGTGTCGTTCCGCTATGGCGAGCAATGGGTGCTCAAAGACATCAACCTCGTAATAGAAAAAGGCAAGACAGTGGCACTCGTGGGTCAGAGTGGCTCGGGCAAGTCGACAATGGTCGACCTCATCCCACGCTACTACGACGTGCAGAAGGGCGAGGTGCTCATCGATGGCGTTAACGTGAAAGACCTGGGTATATTCGACCTCCGCCAGCTCATAGGCAACGTCAACCAGGAGGCGATACTCTTCAACGACTCATTCTTTAACAACATCACCTTCGGAGTCGACTCTGCCACACGCGAAGAGGTGGAGCAGGCAGCACGCATAGCCAACGCCCACGAATTCATCATGCAGACAGAACACGGCTACGACACCAATATCGGCGACCGCGGCGGACGCCTCTCTGGCGGACAGCGCCAGCGTGTGAGCATTGCACGCGCCATACTTAAAAATCCACCGATACTGATTCTCGACGAGGCTACCTCGGCTCTCGACACCGAGAGCGAGCGACTGGTGCAGGACGCCCTTGAACGACTCATGAAGACACGCACCACCGTAGCCATTGCCCACCGCCTGTCGACCATCAAGAATGCCGACGAGATTTGTGTACTGCACGAGGGCGAGATAGTGGAGCGTGGCACTCACGACGAACTCATTGCACTTGGCGGCTACTACCGTAAGCTACACGAAATGCAGAAATAACAACATCAAGCAACAACAAAACACATATACATCATGTCACAAAATCCATCACCGCTGTCGATAAGAGTGCTGCGACGCATAATGCGCATCACACCATTCTGGCTTCTATATGCCCTTAGCGATGTGGCATATGTGTTGGTGTATTATGTGGTGCACTACCGCCGGCAGATAGTGAAACGTAACCTTGCCACATCCTTTCCCGACAAGACACCTAAGGAGCTGCAACGCATAGAACGACAGTTCTACCACTGGCTGTGCGACTACTTCGTTGAGGCAGTGAAGCTACTGGGCATAAGCAAGAAGGAACTGCAACGGCGCTTTCAGGTGAACGGCGCCGAACTGCTCGAAGAACGCTTTGCACAAGGACGCGACTGCGCTGCCATACTCGGACACTATTGCAACTGGGAGTGGCTGTCGTGCGTGGGCATAGCATTCAAGCCAGAGCGTTGCATGGGACTCATCTATAAGCCGCTGCACTCACAATTCTTCGACCTGCTGTTCCGTGAGCTGCGCACATCACAACCATCAAGCATCACCATTCCAAAGAACGACATTCTACGCGAAATAGTAACCCTGCGCCGACAAAACAAGCGCTCACTGCTGGGATATATTGCCGACCAAGGACCGCGAATGGAGAACATACACCTGTGGCTCGACTTCCTTAACCACGACACGGGAGTGTTTACAGGTGCGGAGCGCATAATGCGAAAAATGGACAATGCCGTGTTCTACGTCAAGATGACACGCCCACGACGCGGCTACTACACCTGCACCTTCTGCCTCGTGGCCGACCATGCAGCACAAACCGAAGAACACGACATTACACGACGCTTCTTCAAACTGCTCGAGGGCGACATTAAAGAGCATCCACAATATTATCTGTGGACACACAACCGCTGGAAACGCACCCACGAAGAGTATAACATCAGATATGGTGTGCAACAGTAGCCACACACCACCACCCCAACCCATCTTAAGAACGAACTCTATGGTAACAATAGCTTTTGACGCAAAACGTATGCTTTGCAATGCAACTGGTTTGGGCAACTATTCCAGAACACTTGTCAACGACTTGCAACGCATCCTGCCACGACAATGGGACATGCTGTTCTTTGCCCCCGATGAAGGGCGTAAGGAGCTGCGGGGAGTTATGGAAGTGTCTACACGCACATTCTACCGATATCCCTTAAAAGCACACAACAAACTCACAAAGAGCATATGGAGGTCGTGGGGAATAGTGAACGATCTTAAATGCAATAATGTAGACCTTTATCACGGACTCTCTGGCGAACTGCCACTTAATCTTAAAGCAAGCGGCATACCAGGCATTGTAACCATACACGACCTTATATTCTTGCGCCACCCTGAATATTACAACCCCATCGATGTGGCTATATATAAAACAAAATTTCACCTCACATGCCGTCAAGCCGACCGCATTATAGCCATCTCCAAACGCACAGCACTCGACATTATGGAGCTTGGCGGAGTGGACAAGGAGCGCATCGACGTGATATACCAAAGTTGCGAGCCACGCTTTACCACGGTAATACCCCATGACACCGTTGAAAAGGTGCGCACATTCTACAATCTTCCACAGCGTTTCATGCTCTGTGTGGGCTCCATAGAAGAGCGCAAAAATGCCATGCTGGCACTCAAAGCACTACCCTTTCTGCCCGACGACATGCACCTGGTGCTGGTGGGCAAACACACCAAATACACCGACAAAGTGCTCTCCTACGCCAAGAAACACTCGCTGACACAACGCCTGCATATACTCCACGGCATCGACAATCCCACGCTACAAGCTATTTATCACATGGCAGAGGTGTTTGTCTATCCCTCGCGCTACGAAGGCTTTGGCATACCCATCATAGAAGCCATACAAAGCCGTCTGCCCGTGGTGGCATGCACCGGCTCATGCCTTGAAGAAGCAGGCGGCCCACACTGCCTGTATGTAGACCCCGACGATGCCATGGCAATGGCAGAGGCAGTGAAGCAGATGATGCGCGGAGCTGCCGACCGCGAGACACGCATCGAGAAGAGCCTGCAGTATGTGCAACAATTCGAGAATACAAACTCCGCACAACAAGTGGCAGAAGTGTATATGCGCTGCCTCAAAGAGCATGGCAAAAGCTTATAACAAGCAGAAAACATTAAACATCACACACACCCATCATCATAATGCGAACAATAGAAATAGCTCCTAAATACGCTCATCTGAGAGAATTCATTGAGCAACTTCCATCACGCATCGACCACGAAGGCGAGACTGTGCACGATGGACGAAACCTCATAAAGCTGTTTCGTGCTCCCGACGGTACGCTGCTCAATGTTAAGCGCTATCATAAGCCGTCAATATTCAATGCAATTATTTACTCGCTCGGCATGCGACAGCCAAAGGGTCGACGCGCCTACGACTACCCCACTCCACTGCTCAACGCTGGCATAGAAACACCCGAATCAGTGGCATATATAGAATATCGCCATTGCGGACTTATAGGACTGTCGTATTTCATCAGCGTACAGTGCACCTATCCCAACCGCTTCTATGAGGTTATCGACTTCGACGAAACCGACTATATGCCGCTGGCTGTGGAGTTTGCCAAGTTCACCGCCAAGATGCACAAGGCAGGAATTATGCACTGCGACTATTCGCCAGGCAACATACTATGGCAACGCACCGACGATGGCAAGTATCACTTCTCGGTGGTCGACATTAATCGTATGTACTTCGGCGAGGTGACACTGAAAATGGGATGTGCCAACTTCGCACGACTCTGGGCACGCAAAAAATTCTTTGTCACGGTGGCTCACACCTATGCCCAGGAACGAGGCTTCGATCCTAACGAATGTGAACAGACTCTGCTCGATGCACGACGACAGTTCTGGCATAAATATACCAAACATCATAAGGTGTATTTTCCACTCGAACTGTAAACTTTTTAAGGTGGCTGAAAACAACTCTTTTGTGCATGCAAATATATTTTTCATTTAGCCAAATTGTTACAAATGAAAATTGCAAAATAGAGAATTTCGTGACACTCAGACATACATAAAATACCAAAAAACACACTTACAAACATCATTAATTATAGTTTTAAGTCGATTTTCGACTCCTAAAACACCAAAATCAGCCCAGTTGGCATAGCTAACTGGGCTGTTTTACATTATAAACAAGGCTTCTTTTCATTACAAAATGGGCTTAAATGCAAATTTCCATAGTCTATTTTTTTGCACACTCAAGCGTTCTGATAAAGCAATGCTTTGTGCATGAACTTATTAACACCTGCACGCTCATATTTCAAAAAAAACGCACTGAGACATGCCTTCTCTATTCTTTGCCCATTCTCAGAGGTCGAAACCATGCAAATATCGTCTTTACAGCATCTGACAACTCGTCAACACATCGAGTTATAAACACCAGAATTATTTTATAACAACCACTTGATTTATATACTTTCCACAATTATCCTGTTAATATGTTGATAACTTTATAAATCACTGATACACAAAACGAAGTTATTAACAGTAATGGTTAGTTAAGCCATTAACAACATTCATTACAGGCACTTCACAACCCTTTACTCCACACTATTCCGACACTGGGCACGCAAACACTCTACAAAACAAGCGGGTTAAACAATAAACAACAGTTTATCCACACTACAAGCATCACCTGTTAAGTCTTATTTATCCACATTATCAACATAATTGTTGATAACTTTATAAAACACTGATTATAAAATAATTATTATCAACAAAATTGTGGATAACCCTGTTGAAACAGGTATTATCGCAGCACAAACAGGCAAGTCACCACCCTTCTTATCAACAGTTATCAACAACTATTTAAAATGGTTTGAAAAACGCCTTAACATAACAAACAACACGTCAACACCACATAAGTTCTTGCCATCAGAGCATCCTGTGTGTCAATAAATACAATTTCAACATGCTCATAACACAACCTAAAGCACCACTTATCAACAATACAGGCAAATCTGTGGATAACTCTACAATAGATTAATTGTCAGTAACATACTATCAACAATCAGTGTGTATACATAGTAATTTTAAACCATATATACACTAATAAAACGCTTATTAACAGGAAAAACGACACCTGTAATGTTGATAACAAACAATAACTATTATAATACATTGAATATCAATGAGTAGTTATCCATATTTCTGTTGATAATATTGTTGAAACAAAAATACAGTGAATATAATGAAGATGTATTTGAAAGACAAACGAAATAGATAAAATCACCCTATAACATACATAAAACCAACACAAAGGGTAGGGTAGAATCACAAAAGCACCTTATTACAGGGAAAACCTGTTGATAACCCATAAAATAGTGTTAGTAAACTACTAATAACATTGTTGATAACTCGGCAGTTATTAACACCCCATCAGCTCAGAATAATGCTGTGTGGATAAATACCCAGGTTATTAAGTCGATATTATAAAGTTTTCCACGGTTATTAACCGAAAAAAGATATAAACTTATTAACTTTGCAGGTGTAGGGCATAAAGTGTGGATAACTCACTTATATAGCTCATAATCAACAAGAAGATATTTCGAAAGCCTGTTGATAAATAACATTCCTGTGTTTACAATGAATTTTGCAAATAAACAGGAAACAATTTACCAACATACTAACGATATATCATCTTACTACTATTTTTTTTCTTTTAAAAAAGAAAAGAGAGAATAGAATAATAAGGTGTGGAAAAGTGTTGACTGGAAATAAGAAAAACAATAATATAATGAAGAAAGAGTGGATTGAGAAGGGATTCGTTGACGAACAGGTCGACACCCATATTGATTTGAAGAAGGAGATACGCCAGTTGTGCAAGGAGAAGGATGCTGTGCTGCTCGCCCACTATTATACGTTGGGCGAGGTGCAAGAGGTAGCCGACTTCATTGGCGACTCGCTGGCGCTGGCGCGCAAGGCTGCACAGACCGATGCCAAGATGATAGTGATGTGTGGCGTGCACTTCATGGCAGAAACCTGCAAGCTATTATCGCCCGACAAGAAGGTGTTGTGTCCTGACCTCACTGCAGGATGTTCGCTTGCCGACTCGTGCAATGCCGACGACCTGCGCCGCTATAAGGAGGAGCATCCTGGCTATAAAGTGGTGAGCTATGTTAATACCACGGCTGCCGTGAAAGCGCTCACCGATGTGGTGGTGACATCAGGAAATGCAGAGAAGGTGATTGCTACATTCCCTCACGACGAGAAGATTATCTTTGGTCCCGACTACAACCTTGGCAATTACATCAACAGTGTCACGGGCCGACAGATGCTGCTTTGGAATGGCGGTTGCCACGTGCACGAGAAATTCTCGGTAGAGGCAATAGTAAAGCTCAAGGAGCAGCATCCTAATGCCGTTGTAATGGCACATCTGGAGTGCAAGGCACCAGTGCTTGCTGTGGCAGACATCAAGGGTTCTACAGCCACCATGCTTACCTATGCTATGGCGCATCCGGAGATAAAGGAATACATCATTGCCACCGAGGCGGGTATTCTTCACGAACTCGAGCGCAACTGTCCGGGCATAACCTTCTATCCTGTGCCGCCAGAGGTGTCGGAAGGTGGGGTAGGATGCTCATGCAACGAATGTGAATATATGAAGAAGAACACACTTCAGAAAATATATAACACCCTGCGCTATGAGTGGCCTGAGGTGACTGTGCCTGCCGACATCGCCCGCGATGCCGTGAAACCGATAGAGCGCATGCTGGAGTTGTCGTAGACAATATCTTTTAGTCCAATTCTAATGACCGATTTGGGTTTAATAGAAAAGGAGTTTATGATGAAATGTCATAAACTCCTTTTCTGTTAAGTTCATCACAGATTTTGGAGTGATGAACAGTTTTTATATTCTTATTCCGAGATTTTTTTTACTTCTTGAGCAAGTCGAGATAATACTGTATGTATCCGTCGGCAGAGTTGTCCCACGAGAAGGTGGCGGCGCGCTGTTTCAGTGCCTGTGCCTTGCTATCAGGATTGGTGGCAAAGTCGGCGAGTCCTTGCTCAACATCTTTTGCCATCTGCTTGGCATCGAGCGATGTGAAGTAGTAGTTGATGTCGCCTCCTATTTCGGGCAGAGAGGTGAGACGGGTGATGAACGATGGCTTGCCGAAACACATTGCTTCTGCCACTGGCAGACCGAAGCCCTCGCTCAGCGAAGGGAATATAAGCGCCTTACAGCGGCTCAGAAGCGCGGCTTTCTGTTCGGTGGATATACGTCCCACCACGGTTACGTTGTGCAGCGAGAGACGCTCTATGGTGTCTTTTACGCTTTGTTCAAACTTTTTCTTGCCCGATCCAGCCAGCACCAGATGTTCATTAGGCAGGTGTTGCATCATTTCGAGTTGTAGCAGCACATTTTTCTTGTCCGACCAGCGTGAGATGTGGAAAAGGAAATCCTTAGGCACATTCATATCCTTCAGAGTCTGCTCGTAGGTGTCGGCGCTCTCGGTGTTGAGATTAGTCACACCGTTGTAGATAACGCGCTCAGGCAGTTGGGTGGGGAAGTAGTGCAGCACATCCTGCTCGGTGAATTTAGAGATAAACGAGAAGTGGGTCATCTGTGCCATGCGTCGGCGCATGCGCAGCGACTTGCGCATAATGCTGCTCTTGCTGATGTTGTTGTGCATGAAGTTAACATCGTGTATGGTCATCAGCTGTATTGGTGCCAGGCGAATGCGGAACTTGAAGAACTGGTCGGTCCAGTGGAGCAGGTCGATTTTGGGCATCAGCCAGCGGCGCAGCGGCGCCATGAACCACATTTTAAGCAGGGCTCGCTTTGTGGGGCTTATCACATGATAGTCGACATCGGGTCCATAGGCTCCCACCTGACACTCTTCTACTATGAACAGCAGGCGTATGCCATACTTGCTGCGCAGTTCGGGTGCGCGTCGTGCCAAGCGTATGGCTATGCTGTTTTCGAACTCTCCCAATCCGGTGTTGAGCAGGTGAGAGTCGGTCATGGATATGGCTATTGTTTTTATGTCCATCGTATTGTAGTTTTTGTTATCTTATTTGTTGTTTAATGATATATTGTGCTGTTTGTATCATTGCAAACACATAGTTCTTCAGTGGCAGGAAGTCTGCCGACATTGTTGTGGGCTGCAGCTCACCATTGGCAGTTTCGTTGTAGCAGAACTCCTGCTTTGTCTTGGGTTCATAGATGTAGCATTTGCTGGTGGTGCGTGCCACTATCTGGTTGTCGGCTGAATAGAACACCTGTGGGCGTGTGGTAGTGGTAAGGTCCACTCCGAAGCCGTCGTAGCAATAGCTCATGCCGAGCAGCGACAACAGTGTTGGCATTACGTCCACCTGCATGGCAGGACTGTCGATGCGCTGTGGCTTCACTCCTGCGCCGAAGATAAGCAGCGGAATATGGTTGTAGGATTGTGGCAGCACACCATCCACCTTGCCCACTATCTTGCCGTGGTCGGCGGCAACAACAAAGATGGTGTTGTCGTACCAGGGTTGCTGGCGTGCCTTTTTCAGGAAGTTGCCTATGCACCAGTCGGCATATTCCACTATCTGTGTCTCCGTGTCCTTGGAATGAGGCTTGAACCACTCCGGCACGATAAATGGCGGGTGGTTGCTCACGGTGAGTATGGTTGCAAAGAAAGGTTTTTGCATGTTGCCCTTGCTGCTGGCAGCATAGCTATTGAGGTGGTTCAGTGCAAAGTCGAATAGGAAGTGGTCGGACACTCCGAAGGCATTCACGCGCTCGCTCTCCGGATAGTCTTCCTGTCCGAAAATCTCGTCGTAGCCATTGGTGGTGAAGAATGCTTTCATGTTGTCGTATTGTGCCTCGTGTGGCATAAAGAACATGTTGCGGTAGCCCTGGCTATGCAGCATCGTAGGAATGCCCGTGCGATGCGGTGTCACCGTGCCCTTCATCAGGTTGCGGAACATCAGTGCCGGCAGCGAGTAGAGGGTGGCTGTCATGCCGTGGTTGGTGTGTATGCCTGCACTATAACAGCGTGTGAATGCCAGCGAGTGGTTATAGAGTGAGTCGAGGGTAGGGGTGAGGTGCTGTGTGTTGCCGAAGGTGTCGAGAAAATTTGCCGACATCGACTCCATGAGTATTATCACCACATTGCGTTTTGTGGGGGCGGCAGTGCCATTGTCGATGTAGCGTCTGAGCACATGCAGCGAGTCGCACTCGCCACTTATGGCAAGACTCTGGCGTGCTGCGCTTATGGCTTGTGCATAGGGCATTAGCTTTAGCTCTTTGTTTTCCTTGCGCTGGTCGTCGAGTACGGATGTGAGCAGGTTGAAGGCAGGGTTTATGCCCAGCTGGTTGAGGAAGGCGTCGTTGCAATAGTAGGCTTGCGAAATCTTTATGGGGTTGTAGCCACGGCGTCCGCGTATGCCAAACACGCATAGCGCGGTGAGCACCAGCAGCACCACTATTCTCACGGCGATGGTTGCAATGCCAGTGTGGCACTGCTTGCTGTTGTCGATGCGCTTGTTGAACCAGCGATAGAGCCTAATCATGGCGTATATGTAGAGCGCCATCAAGACAAAGAAAAGGGCTATATATGCAAAATACGACTTCTCGCCAGTAACCATCTGTGTGGTTGTGGCGGCATAGCCAAACCACTCGAAAATGCTCGAGTTGATATTTTTGAAGAAGTAGGCAAAGTAGGGGATGTTGGCTGCCGACACCATGAAGGCTATGCCTCCGAGCACGCCATACCACCACATCGTTATTTTGCGCAACAGGCGTGGGGCGAAGCCGAATGCCGCTGCCGACAATACTGCGAAGAGCGGAAGTACCGATATGTAGCAGGCTATTACATTGTCGAACCATAAGCCTTTTATGAATGCCATGGCTACGCTTGCCGTATGGTCGTTGATCATATATCCGAGCACGGCATATTGCACCGTGCGAAACAGTGAGAGCACTGCTAAAGTGATGGCATGGAGTGTGAGCACCCATAATGCCGACATTGTGTATTGTTTGTTGTTTTGCATAGTGCAAATATATACAATTTTTTTGAATAACGCATTGTAGCCTTGTGTTGCAAGCATAAAAAAACGCAGCTGCCGTGTAGACATCTGCGTTTTATAGTGTTTTTTGTCTAAGACACTTGTCTTGCGCTTACTTCACCATCACCTTGCGTGATGTGCCGTCGCTCATCTTCACGATGTTCAAACCCTTCTGTGGGGCTGTGAGCTGCTTGCCGTTGATGGTGTAGAAGTGGGTTGGTGTGGCGTCGTTGTTGGTCATCACACCAATGATAGCGGTATGGCCTTCAGGTGTCTCTGCAAGCATCTGGAATGCAGGGGTGAAGACGGGTCCATTTTCGCCGTATGATATAGGCCATACGTTTTCCTTGTGTTGAGTTGTAGGCTGACCAAGAACAAGGAAGGCATCGTTAGGATTTGCCTGCGACTCGCCCAAGAGCAATGGGTAGCACTCGTCGGCAAAGTTTTCGCCATTCTTTGTTTTTTTCTGCTCGTAAGTGAAGCCGTAAAGAATGTCGCCCTCATCGCCAGTGACGGTGTATGGCTGCATATAGTTGAGCACGTTCCATTTTATCTTTATTGAATTTCCCTGCAAATCGCAAGTGGTATAGTTTGTGATATAGGCGTTTGCAACAGCCTCATAGCCGTTCTTTGTGTCGCCTACCATCACCATTGCTGCTGCATTCTTACCAAGGTCGGCAAGAACGCTAAAACGGAAGCCAGTGAGCTTGTAGCCTTTCAGCTGCTTGATGAGATCTTTAGGAAGTGCTGCAAGAACAGCCTCTGACTTAACCCAATCAGGGAAACCTTCAATGTTGAGCTTTCGAGAAGTGTTTTTAAGGTCGGAGCCTTCAAGACCAACGAGCACCTGCTGTGCCTCTGCCTTCTTGGCGCCAGAGATGTTTACAACGCTCTTGTTGATGGGTCTTAGGATAGATGTCTGCATTTCGCCTCTGGTTAGCTGCTGCGCGTTGGCGCTTACAGCGAGGAGTGCCATAGACATCATAGAGAGTAGAATTTTCTTCATAATAGTTACTTTAAAAGTTGTTGATATTTATGTAATAGTATATTTGGTTGTTTTAACGTGGTGCAAATATATACATTTTTTTTTGAATAACGCATTGCAGCCTTGTGTTGCAAGCATAAAAAAAACGCAACTGCCTCAACGGCAGCTGCGTTTTATAATGTGTTTTAAAGAAAATCTATTTAACCCAAATCTTATATATTTTTTTACTTCACCATCAGCTTGCGTGATGTGCCATCGCTCATCTTTACGATGTTCAGACCCTTCTGTGGAGTGGTGAGCTGCTTGCCATCGATGGTGTAGAAGTGTGTGGCATTGGCATCGTTGCTTGTCGTCACACCAATGATAGCGGTCTGGCCTTCAGGTGTCTCTGCTATCATCTGGAATGCAGGAGTGTACACTGTAGTCTTCTGTGTAATGGTGTAAAGACCCTCATCTTTAGCATTAGCATTAGCTGGTAAGCCATAAACGAGGAGAGCATTCTGGTAAGATGCCGATGTCTCGCCTAACAAAAATGGGTAGCACTCGTCAGCATAGTTTGTGCCCGACTTTGTGGTGCTCTGGGTATATTCAAAGCCGAAGAGAATTTCTTTCTCGTTGCCAGTGATAGTGTAGGCCTGGTCGTATGCCACTACGTTCCAGTTGATGTTGATCGTTTTGTTTTCGATTTCGCACACCTTATAATCGGTAAGGTCGGCTCCTGTCACTACAGAAGTGTTGCTGCCATCGTATACGAAAACTACTGCTGCTGGAGTTTTGCCGAGGCTGGCACTTACAGCATAGCGGAAACCAACGAGCTTGTAGCCCTTAAACTGTGCAAGGTCGGCCTGAGGCATGGCAGCAAGAACCATTTCGGCTTTTTGCCATGATGGAAAACCTACTAAATTAAGACCTTTTGATTCATCGCTAAGGTCGGAGCCATCAAGACCAATAAGCACCTGCTGTGCCTCTGCCTTCTTAGGACCAGAGAAATGGGTGAAATTCTTGCTTACTTGCTTGAAGTCGGAAGTTGCAAAACCGGCTCTGTTCAACTGCTGTGCGTTAGCACCTACGGCAAGAAATGCCAATGACATTACTGAGAGTAGAAATTTCTTCATAATCATTCCCCTTTTTAAAATTAATTATTTGTTTATAACTCTATTTTTTTTATAACTCTATGTTCTGAATGAACTCAGTGTGGGGCGTTAAATGTGTTCTTTTTAATAACAAAAAACTTGTTATTAGTTGTTTTCAGTGGCAAAAGTAATGAAAAATATTGAATAACAAAATAAAATGATAGATTTTTTATATAAAACCATACAAATTAATATATAAACGCCAAAAAAGCCAACTTCACAGTTGGCTCCCTTCACTTTATACAATAACATTATGAATTATTCATGAGTGGCTTGTGTTGGTATTACAATTACGCTTGCAAAGTTAAGTCATATACACATTTTCTACAATACCTAATAATCGGTAAATGCAATATAATCGGCAAATGCAAAGTATGCAACTTGTCGTCTGCCAACAAAAAATCACACCGTTTCTTGCAGAACTCGTTTTTTTTTGTTTCTTTTGTAGAAATGCGTTAATGCCAACGCACAAACGCATGCATCCACATTCACACAACAATATTTAATATAATATATAGCCATGGCCCAAAAGAAGAAGGACGACGGACTGACACCCATGATGCGGCAGTTTTACAATTTCAAGGAGCAACATCCCGATGCTCTGCTGCTGTTTCGTTGTGGCGACTTTTACGAGACGTATGCCGCCGATGCCGTTGAGGCAGCGAAAATTCTCGGCATAACACTTACGCGCCGTTCTAATGGCAAGAACCAAAGCAGTGCTGCCTGCGAGATGGCAGGATTTCCGCATCATGCACTCGACACCTATCTGCCAAAACTGATACGTGCCGGCAAGCGAGTGGCTATTTGCGACCAGCTCGAAGACCCTAAACTCACCAAGACTCTGGTGAAGCGTGGCGTTACGGAACTGGTGACACCGGGTGTGGCAATGAGCGACAACGTGCTCAACTATGCCGAAAACAACTTTCTGGCTGCCGTGCACTTTGCACGACAGATGTGTGGTGTGGCATTTCTTGACATCTCTACGGGCGAGTTTCTCACGGGAGAGGGCACTGCCGACTATATAGAGAAACTGCTGGTGTCGTTTCAGCCTAAGGAGGTGCTCTACGACAGGGCAATGAAAAACACCTTTGAGCAGAACTTCGGCAACAAGTGGTGTGTGTTTGAACTCGACGACTGGATGTTTACCGAGCAAAGCTCACGGCAGAAACTGCTGAAACACTTCGGCACAAAATCGCTCAAAGGCTTCGGTGTGGAGCATCTGCAGTTGGGTGTGGTGGCGGCAGGAGCCATTCTGCAATATCTCGACATGACGCAGCACACAAGCATAGGGCATATCACATCGCTAAAGCGCATAGAAGAAGATAAATATGTGAGGCTCGACAAATTCACCATACGCTCGCTGGAGCTGTTGCAGCCGATGCAAGGCGATGGCACCTCGCTGCTCGATGTTATTGACCGCACCACCACGCCTATGGGCGCACGCATGCTGAAGCGCTGGACGGTGTTTCCGCTGCGCAGTGTAACAGCCATTAAGAAGCGACTCGACATTGTCGACTACTTCTTCCGCAATCCCGACTTCCGCGAACTCATCGACGAGCAGCTGCATTGCATATGCGACATGGAGCGCATAATATCTAAAGTGGCAGTGGGCAGAGTGACACCACGCGAAGTGGTGCAGCTGAAGTATGCGCTGCAAGCCATAAAACCTATAAAGAATGCATGCCTGAATGCCGACAACGAAGAGCTGAAGGCGCTGGGCGAACAGCTAAACCCTTGCGAGGCACTGCGCGACCGCATAGAGCGCGAAATACAACCCGACCCACCACAGATGGTGGCAAAGGGTGGGGTGATAGCCAATGGCTTCTCGGCAGAACTTGACGAACTGCGAAACATTTCTCGAGGCGGACGCGACTATCTAATGGAGATACAGAGGCGAGAGGTGGAAAACACAGGCATACAGTCGCTAAAAGTGGGATATAACAATGTGTTTGGCTACTATCTCGAGGTGCGCAACACCTATAAAGACCTTGTGCCCGACACATGGATAAGAAAGCAGACGCTTGCCAGTGCTGAGCGCTACATCACCCAGGAACTGAAGGAGTATGAGGAGAAGATTATGGGTGCCGACGAGAAGATTCTGGCGCTTGAGACACGACTGTTTATGGAGCTTGTGGCTGCCATGCAGGAGTATATACCGCACATACAGATAGATGCCAACGTCATTGCCAAGACCGATTGCTTGCTGTCGTTTGCCAAGACGGCAGAGGAGCATCGCTATGTGCGCCCAGTGGTGAGCGACGACTCCGTGCTCGACATTAAAGCCGGACGCCACCCCGTGATAGAGACGCAACTGCCAGTGGGCGAGGAATATGTGCCCAACGACATAATGCTCGACACCGAGACACAGCAGATAATTATTATCACCGGACCGAACATGGCGGGTAAGTCGGCGCTACTCCGACAGACGGCACTCATAACACTGATGGCACAAATGGGATGCTTTGTGTCTGCCGACTCGGCACATGTGGGATTGGTAGACAAGATTTTTACGCGTGTGGGGGCTTCTGACAATATATCGTTGGGCGAGTCGACATTCATGGTGGAGATGACAGAGGCTGCCGACATTCTTAACAACGTGACACCACACTCACTCGTGCTGTTCGATGAACTGGGACGTGGCACGAGCACCTACGATGGCATATCCATAGCATGGGCAATAGTGGAATATCTGCACCAGCATCAGGGGGCGCAGGCACGCACGTTGTTTGCCACACACTATCATGAACTCAACGAGATGGAGAAGAACTTCCAGCGCATTAAAAACTATAATGTGAGCGTGAAGGAGGTTGACGGCAAGGTGATATTCTTGCGCAAGCTGGCTCGCGGAGGCTCCGAACATTCATTCGGTATTCATGTGGCAGAGATAGCGGGCATGCCAAAGTCGATAGTGACGCGTGCCAACACCATACTGAAGCAGCTCGAATACGACAATGCCGCTGTGGGCATGGAGCAGAGTGGGGCAGAGGGCACTGCTGCATCAGGTAATGATGCTACTGGTGCCGACACTACGAAGAAACGCAGAATAGGCAATATATCCACTCAAAACCTGGCGAAACAGGGCGTGCAGCTTAGTTTCTTCCAGCTCGACGACCCCGTGCTGTGCCAGATACGCGATGAGATAATGGGGCTCGACATCAACAACCTCACGCCAATGGAGGCGCTCAACAAACTATTCGACATTAAGACCATCGTCACAGGAAAGTCGTGATGCAGGATATACAAAAAGAGAAAAGAATTACTATAATATTTATAATATAAAAGGTGGGGCATGATATTGACCCACCTTTATTTTGTCGTTGACAACAAACTATCTATGAAGACAAGCAGCAAAAAAGACCAATTACTTCTTATGATACGCCAAGGGCACACCATGACGCTTGGACAACAGGCGCGACTGGTGCTCAGCCTGTCTACGCCAGCCATTCTGGCGCAGCTCACCACCACCATGATGCAATATATTGATGCGTCGATGGTGGGCAGCATGGGAGCCGAGGCGTCGGCATCTATCGGACTCATCGAAACCACCACATGGATGCTTGGCAGTATCTGTTCGGCAGTGGCTGCAGGTTTTTATGTGCAGGTGTCGCATCAGCTGGGTGCCAACGATGGCGTTATGGCGCGCAACACGCTGCGCCAAGGCATTGTATCGGTGCTCACGGTGAGTGCGCTGATAGGACTTGTGGCGCTGGCGGTGAGCCCGTTTCTGCCCGTATGGCTGGGGGGCAACGACAGCATCAACGCCACGGCATCGGCATATTTTGCCATCATTGCCATGGCATTGCCTGCATTTCAGTTTTCAATATTTGGTGCGGGCATGCTGCGAAGCAGTGGCAATATGATAGTGCCGAGCATTATGAGTGTGGTGATGATGGTGCTTGATGTGGTGTTCAACTTCTTTCTTATATTCCACACGCGCACCATATCGCTGCTGGGCTACGACATAACTATTCCTGGTGCCGGACTCTCTGTGACGGGTGCCGCCATAGGAACGGTGTCGGCAGAGTGTGTGGCTGCCGCCATAACCATGTATCTGCTGTGTTTCCGCTCTAAAGAGTTATCGCTGCGCATAGACAGCGGACGCTTCCGCCCTTCGCTCGATGTGGTGCGCAGAGCACTGAAGATAAGTCTGCCAATGGGTTTGCAGCAGATGATAATGTGCATGGCCTACATTGCCACCACCGTGATAATAGCGCCATTGGGCACCTTTGCCATTGCTGCCAACTCCTTCGGAGTGATAGTGGAGAGCCTGTGCTATATGCCTGGCTATGGCATTGCCGACGCTGCCACTACTCTTGTGGGGCAGAGCATGGGAGCAGGCCGACGCGAGCTGATGAAGCGCTTTGCATGGCTTGCAGTGGCTCTTGGCATGGGTGTAATGACGCTGATGAGTGTGGTGATGTATGTGGGGGCACCATTTGCCATGGCCATGATGACGCCTTCAGAGCAGGTGCAACAGCTTGGTGTGGAGGTGTTGCGCATAGAGGCGTTTGCCGAACCAATGTTTGCAGCTGCAATAGTGTGCTATGGAGTGTTTGTGGGAGCTGCCAAGACGGTGGCACCGAGCATAATGAACTTTGTTAGTATGTGGGGCGTGCGCATAACGCTGGCGGCACTGCTCGCACCTACAATGGGGCTGCGTGGCGTGTGGCTTGCCATGTGCATGGAGCTGTGCTTCCGTGGCATAATATTCCTTACTAAACTGAAACTATGGAAGATATAGCCGTGAGCGGTGTTAAGAATATATGAATATAAAAATAGGGTTAAAGACTGGATACACAGCCTTTAACCCTATTTAATTTTATGTTGTTAATAACAGCAAGCGTGCCTTATCCCACTTGGCTACCAGGCTTCACCTCGCTGCTAACAGTGGTGACGCTGAGTGTGCCGTCGAAGTTTACGGCAGAGAGAATCATGCCTTGGCTTTCGATGCCCATCATCTTGCGTGGTGCAAAGTTGGCAACAAAGAGCACGTCTTTGCCTATTAGCTGTTCGGGCTCGTAGTAGGCAGCGATGCCGCTAAGAATGGTACGGTCGGTGCCTGAGCCGTCGTCGATGGTGAACTGCAGGAGTTTCTTCGACTTCTTAACCTTCTGACAGTCTTTGATGTGTCCTACGCGGATGTCCATCTTCTCGAATGTCTCGAAGTCGACATTCTCCTTGATAGGAGCAGCCACATAGTTGGCAGCCTCGTTGGCTTTCTTGGTGTCTTCGAGCTTTTGCAGTTGTGCGTTGATGGCATCGTCTTCGATCTTCTCGAAGAGCAGTGCCGGTGTGCCGAGCTGATGGCCTGGCTTGAGCAGTTCGGTAGAACCCAGCTGTGCCCAGTCGCTTTCGGTAATGCCGAGCATCTCGCGCAGACGTGCCGAACTGAATGGCAGGAATGGCTCGAAAGCTATCTCAAGGTTGGCAACAAGCTGCAGTGAGATGTAGAGAATGGTCTTCACGCGCTCCATATCGGTTTTCGCAACATGCCAAGGCTCGCAGTCGGTGATGTATTTGTTGCCGATGCGTGCCAGATTCATGGCTTCCTTCTGTGCATCGCGGAACTTGAACACATCGAGCAGGGCCTCTACCTTCTGCTTTACGTCCTTGAATTCTTCTATTGCCTTGCGGTCGACATCGAGCAGTTCGCCACACTCAGGCACAATGCCGTTGAAATATTTCTTGGTGAGTTGCAGTGCGCGGTTTACGAAGTTGCCATACACAGCCACCAACTCGTTGTTGTTGCGGTCCTGGAAATCCTTCCATGTAAAGTTGTTGTCCTTTGTCTCAGGAGCATTGGCGGTGAGCACATAGCGCAGCACATCCTGCTTGCCTGGGAAGTCGGCGAGATATTCGTGGAGCCACACCGCCCAGTTGCGCGATGTAGAAATCTTGTCGTTCTCGAGATTGAGGAATTCGTTAGAAGGAACATTGTCGGGCAGAATATAGCCGCCGTGTGCCTTGAGCATTGTTGGGAACACGATGCAGTGGAACACGATGTTGTCCTTGCCAATGAAGTGGATGAGGCGCGACGATGGGTCTTGCCACCACTTCTGCCATGTGCCCCATTTCTCTGGATGTGCATCGCATAGCTCCTTGGTGTTAGAGATGTAGCCGATAGGAGCGTCGAACCACACATAGAGCACCTTTCCCTCAGCACCTTCTACTGGCACGGGGATACCCCAGTCGAGGTCGCGTGTCATGGCGCGTGGCTGAAGATCCATGTCGAGCCACGACTTGCACTGTCCGTAGACGTTTGGACGCCACTCTTTATGGTCTTCCAGAATCCACTGCTTGAGCCAGTTCTGATAGTCGCCAAGTGGCAGGTACCAGTTCTTGGTAGGCTTCTTTACGAGGCCGTGGCCAGGATTGTTCTTATTGGTGGGGTTGATGAGTTCGTCGGGCGATAGTGTGGCGCCACACTTCTCGCATTGGTCGCCATAAGCACCCTCAGCACCGCAGCGTGGACATGTGCCAACGATGTTACGGTCGGTGAGAAACTCGCCTGTAACCTCGTCGCAAAACTGCTCTTCGGTCTTCTCTACCAGCTCATTCTTGTCGTAGAGTGTGCGGAAAAAGTCGCTGGCAAACTTATTATGTATCTGCGATGTAGTGCGGCTATAGATGTCGAAAGATATGCCGAAGTCTTCAAACGACTTCTTTATAAGGTTGTGATAACGATCCACCACCTCTTGGGTGGTGATGCCTTCTTTGCGGGCACGTATAGTTACGGGCACGCCGTGCTCGTCGCTACCGCCGATGAACATCACTTCTTGCTTCTTTAGACGCAGATAGCGCACGTAGATGTCGGCAGGAACATACACACCAGCCAAGTGGCCTATGTGGATGCCACCGTTGGCATAAGGCAATGCTGCCGTCACGGTGGTGCGTTTGAATTTATTTTCTTCCATTATATATTGTGTATTTTTTTGTTTTCTATGTGCAAAGGTAACTATTTTTTACTTAATTATTTAAGTAAGTAGGTGTTTAATATTTATGCGATTTGTATATGCTATTATTTTTGAACCACTACTTATACGTCTCGTAGAATTTTCATGTATTCCTTATAGGATATTGTGCGGCCACCCATCGACTTGAGGTGTGGTGTCTCTATCTGACAGTCGATCATGCGGCCGCCGTGCTCTTGCATGAATTCTGCAAGGAATATCATGGCTATCTTGCTGGCGCTGGGCACTAGCGAGAACATGCTCTCGCCAATGAAGCAGCGCCCTATGGTAACGCCGTAGAGTCCGCCTACAAGGCGGTCGCCCTCCCACACCTCTACGCTCTGTGCCAGGTTTTGGCGGTGTAGCTCGGTGTAGGCTTCGATGATGTCGTGACCAAGCCATGCGCCATCGGCATCGAAACGACCATCGGCAGTGGAGCAACCGCGGATGACGCCGTCGAAGTCGCGACCGATAGACACATCATACTTGCCTTTGTTCAATAGTGTGCGCATGGAGTGCGACACGTGTATCTCGTTGGGGAAGATAACGAAACGCTCTTGCGGACAATACCATACGGGCTCGTCGTAGTCGCGGAAGGAGAACCATGGGAATATGCCGTGGCTGTAGGCAAGCAGTAGGCGGTCGATGGACAGGTCGCCGCCAACACACAATATGCCGTCGCTCTCTACATTTACTGGGGCTGGAAATACTAATTCTTTGTCTATGCGATATATCATAATATAATGGTGGGGATTTAAGTGTTGAGCACCAATGTTCCGTTGCTGACGTCTACCTTTGCCTCGCCACCCTTCTTCAGGCTTCCGAACAAAATTTCTTTTATCAGCAGTGGCTTAAGCATGGAACCTATCACTCGCTCTATTTCGCGGGCGCCATATTCTGTAGTAAATCCCTTGTTTAGAAGCAGTTGGCGTGCATCCGTATTGAGGCGCAGCGACACATTCTTTGCGGCGAGCTTCTGCTGTAGCTTGGCGAGTTTCTTGTCGAGTATAAGCGATGCCATAGGTAGTGACATGTCGTGAAACACTACAATGTCGGTGAGGCGGTTGATGAACTCGGGCTTGAACGTCTTTTTGACAGTGGATAGCATGGCATCGCCACGCGACACATTGCCAATGAAGCCGATGCTGGCACGCGAGGCATACTGTGCTCCAGCATTGGAGGTCATGATGATGATGGCATTGCGGAAGTCGGCACGCTCGCCATGGTTGTCGGTGAGCGAGGCATAGTCCATTATCTGCAGAAAAATGTTGAAGATGTCGGGGTGAGCCTTCTCTATCTCGTCGAAGAGCAACACGCAGTTGGGGGTCTTGCGCACAGCAGCGGTGAGCAGTCCGCCGTCTTCATAGCCCACATAGCCTGCCGGCGAACCTATAAGCTTTGCCACGGCATGCTTCTCGGCATATTCGCTCATGTCGAACTGCACCAACTTCATGCCCATACGCTCTGACAGAACGCGTGCCACCTCGGTCTTGCCAACACCCGTAGGGCCTACAAAAAGCAGACTTGCCATGGGCTTGGCATCGTCGGCGAGCCCTGCTTTCGACATCTGTATGGCTTCCACTACACGCTTTATGGCTTCGTCTTGCCCGAAAATCTCTTTCTTAATGTCGGTGTCGAGGGTGCGTAAGGCGTCGTTTGACTGCTCTTTGAGTGCAGTGGCATCGATCTTGCACACGCGTGCCAAGATGTCGGCAATAAGACGGCGGTTAACGGTTTGTCGCTTCTGTGTGGTAAGAGGGTGGGTCTCGCGATAGGCTCCAGCCTCGTCGATGATGTCGATGGCCTTGTCGGGCAGAAAGCGGTCGCGGATGTGCTGCGCCGAAGAGCGCACAGCAAACTCAATGGCATCGGCAGAATATTTCACTCCGTGGAATTTCTCGTAGCCAGGGCGCAGACCTTCTATGATGCGTATGGCATCGTCGACGCTGGGCTCGGCAATGTCTATCTGCTGAAAACGCCTTACAAGCGATTTCTGCTTGGATATGTAGCGGTTGTATTCATCGTAGGTGGTGGAGCCGATAAAACGTATGGAGCCACTTTCAAGATATGGCTTCAGCATGTTAGATGCATCGAGGGTGGAATCGCCATTACGACCGGCACCTATGATGTTGTGTATCTCGTCTATATATAATATGGTGTTGCCCTCGCTGGCAAGTCCATCCATAATCATCTTCATGCGCTTCTCGAAGTCGCCACGAAACTGTGTGCCTGCCACTATTGTGCCTACATCCATCATATACACATGCGAACCCTTGAGCCTTTCTGGCACCTTGCCTTGCTCTATGAGTGCCGTAAGACCGTAGACGAGTGCTGTCTTGCCTACGCCTGGCTCGCCAACATGTAGCGGATTGTTCTTCTCCTTGCGGCAAAGCACCTGGATGGTGCGCTCAAGCTCGACATCGCGACCTATAAGCGGATTGTGCTCGGTGTAGGTGTCGTTGAGGCAGGTCAGCAGTTGGCGCCATGGAGCTGATTCTGTATTGGCATCATCGGCATAGTCTGCAGCTTCGTCGCCATTGTTGCCAATGATGTCGTTGCTATATAACGATACTAAGGCTTGCATGAATTCGCCCTTGTCATTGCCGATAAACTGCTCAAGAAGATAGGCTGCCTGGGAGTCGCTGAGCATGAGCATGGCTGCAACAACATGAGGCACATCGAGGGTGTCGACTTCGGAAAATTGGGCATGCTTTATGGCGAGCGACATCATCTCGGAGAATTGCTGCGACCCTTCGATGGCATATTTTATATCTTCGGGCACCGATTCTGTGGAGAGAAAATTTTTCTCGAGCTCGGTGACGAGTTGGTCGAGGTCGGCGCCAACCCATGTCGTGGCCTCTGCAAACTGCTTTTGCTGCGTAAAGGCATAGAGCATGTGCTCGGGGGTGACAAACTCGTGGCGCCAGAAATCGCAATTTTCAATGGCTCTCTTTATGGCGTTGCTTAAATTCTTGCTGTTGTTCATATATTGTTGTTAAGTGTTGCTTGTGGCAACATTGCTATAATGATAAGTAGGTGTATATATGGCTATGCGCTATTCTGGCTTACACTCCAGGCGCAGCGGAAAGTTTTCTTCGCGTGCCATTATGGTGGCTTTGTGAACTTTTGAGATAGCCACATCGTAGCTGTAGATGCCCACTATGGCACTGCCACTTTGATGTATGCGCAGCATAAGCTTTTCTGACTCGTCTGCCGACTTGAAAAAAACGGAGACGAGAATGTGTACCACAAACTCCATAGTGGTGAAATCGTCGTTGTAGATTATCACCTTGTAGCGTTGTGGCTCACGCAAATTGGTGCGTGTGCAGTCGCGCACTGCTGTCTGTTCTTTTGCCATATCTTTTATAGTAATTTTTTAAGGTCTGCCGAAGAATGGCAGTATTGGATTATGCAAAGTTAGGAAAATAAGTATTTTCAACAAAATATTTTGCTTATATACGAGTGCTTGGCTGCATACAACTGCTGCGTGTGCAGGCTTGTATAAACCAAAAAGCGGGATACTCTTCACAGAGCATCCCGCCTTTTGGCTTATTAATAATTTGATTATGAAACAAGGTGTGGCATGTCATATTCTACATGCCTGCACCTGACTTATAGTTATTTCACTTCTACAGCCTCTACTACTGCTTCCTCGTTCTTGATCTTACGACCCAAGAAGATGTAGGCAACAGGAGCTGCAATGAATATTGACGACAGTGTTCCGAATACTACACCGAGCAACATTGCGAATGAGAAGCTGCGTGTGCTCTCGCCACCGAAGCAGAAGATACAGAGCAGCACAATGAGTGTTGACAGTGATGTATTGATGGTACGTGCAAGAGTCTCGTTCAGAGAGTTGTTGAAGATGCTCTGCAAGTCGTCCTTCTTATGCAGTGTGAGGTTCTCACGGATACGGTCGAATACCACCACCTTATCGTTGATAGAGTAACCGATAACGGTAAGGATAGCACCGATGAATGTCTGGTCTACCTCGAGCGAGAATGGAACGATGTCCCAAAGCAGCGAGAAGAAGCCAATAACGATTGTGGCATCGATGGCAAGGGCTATTGTAGAACCGAATGAGAATGCTACATTGCGGAAACGTATCAAGATGTAGAGGAAGATGGCTGCGAGGGCAAAGAGCACAGAGATGATAGCTCCGTGTGTGATGTCCTTAGCCACTGCAGGACCTACCTTTGTAGACGATACGATAGAACCACCAGCACGTACGTCAGGGTTCTTGAATGCCTCTACGCTACCCTGGGTAACGAGGTTGGCGCCATGCAGACCCTTGTAGAGGATATCCTCTACCTCGTTGTCAATAGCAGGATTGTTAGATTCAATCTTGTAGTTGGTAGAGATACGTATGGTCTTGCCATCGGTACCAAGTGCAAGTGCATTGACAGTAGCGTCCTTGAACAATGGACGAAGTGCTGCTGTTACCTGCTCTGGCTCTGTCTGCTTCTCAAGCACTACAACATAGTTGCGACCACCAGTGAAGTCGATACCCTTGCTCAAGTTGCGCATGAAGAAACTGCCAATCATTACCACCAGCACAATGCCGAAGATGGTGAATGATGTCTTGTAAGACGACATGAAGCGGAAGTTCTTGCCTACCAAGAAGTTGCGTGACACTCTTGTTGTGAAGGTCTGCTTTGTCCACTTGTCGTGAGCCAAACGGTTCTCGTAAACGAGACGTGTGAGGAACACTGCAGTGAAGAATGAGCAGCAGATACCGATGATAAGAGTGGTGGCGAAACCACGGATAGGACCTGTACCGAATACATAGAGGATTACACCTGTTATGATAGAGGTGAGGTTGGAGTCGAAGATAGCCGAGAAGGCATTGCTGTAGCCCTGAGCCAAAGCCTGCTTGGTGCCGAGACCCTTCTTGAGCTCTTCCTTGGTGCGCTCGTAGATGAGCACGTTGGCGTCTACTGCCATACCCAGTGCCAATACGATACCGGCAATACCTGGCATTGTGAGAGCTGCCTGGAACGATGCCATAATACCCATAGTGAAGAAGAGGTTGAGAAGGAGGGCGCCATTAGCAACCATACCTGGGATGAAGTCGTACATCACTACCATGTAGATCATCAAGATGATGAAGGCGAAGATGAACGAGATGAAGCCCTGCTGGATTGACTGGGCACCGAGTGTAGGACCTACAACCTCTTCCTGCACGATGTGTGCTGGGGCAGGCATACGGCCTGACTTAAGAGTGTTAGAGAGGTCTTTGGTGTCTTCGATGGTGAAGTTGCCTGATATTGACGACTGTCCGCCAGTGATTTCGCCGTTTACGCGTGGTGCTGAATATACAGAACCGTCGAGCACAATGGCGATGGCCTTGCCTACATTGGCTTTGGTGAGGGCTGCCCAACGGCGTGCACCGTCAGCGTTCATGCTCATGCTCACCTCAGGCTGACCAGTGAGATTGTTGAACTGGTCCTTAGCATCGGTCACTACGTCGCCCTCGATAGGTGCGCGTCCGTTGCTTGTGGTAACCTTTATGGCGTGAAGCTCGAAGATGTTCTTAGCCTGGATGCCGTCGGCTGGCTTAGCGCTCCAAAGCAAGCGGCAGTCGGAAGGAAGTATATGCTTGGCAAGCTCAGAATAGATAATCTTGTTTACCTCAGCGGTGTCGCGTGCGCTGGCATAGCCTACGATGCTAAGTGCACCATTGCCAGTAGGCTGGAACACTGCAAACAGAGGATGCTCCTTCTTGGCCTGTGCCAACTGGTTGGCGCCGGCTTTCTCAGCAGCATTGTCCTGATTCTTAACCTGGAACTTGTTAACCTGCTTCTGGTTGGCTGTCTGTGCCACTGCTGCAGAGTCCTTGGCTGTAGCTGTGGTGTCTGACTCGGCCTTGCCTGAACGGTGGTTGGCCTCGCGCTGGTCGAGCTGTGTGAGGTAAGGAATTATTTCGTCAGAGTTGTAGGTCTCCCAGAACTCAAGGTTGGCGCTTCCCTGCAACAACTTGCGCACGCGCTCTGGCTCGTTGATACCAGGCATTTCTACCATGATACGGCCCTGCTGACCTTCGAGCTTCTGGATGTTAGGCTGTACAACACCAAACTTGTCGATACGTGTGCGAACAACGAGGAATGAGTTGTCGATTGCCGACTGTACCTCATCGCGGAGCACCTTCTCTACTTCCTTGTCGGATGAGTTAGGCGATACTTTGCCCTGAAGCTGCTGTGTGGCGAAAATCTCTGAGAGATGATGGCCGGCAGCATTCTTATGATAGGCTTTGATAAAGAGCGAGATGAAGTCGCTCTGACTTACTTCGTGCTCGGCGCGAGCTTCCTTCATTGACTTTACGAAAGCGGCGTCGGTCTTGTGGTCGGCGAGGTTTTCAACAACGTCGGGCACACTAACCTCAAGAATTACGTTCATACCGCCCTTGAGGTCGAGTCCGAGACCTATCTGTGTCTCAAGACACTTCTGGTAGGAGTAGAGTCCAAGGAATTTAACAGAGTCCTTGTAGTCCTGCTGTGCAATAGGATCTTGTATCTTCGCTGCTTGACCGTCGTAATATTTTGTGGCGGCTGAGAACGACAGATAGAAGATGCTTGCAAGTGTCAGCAAGACGGCTGTTACAATTACAATACCTTTGTTCTGCATTTGTTTGTTTATTATTTTTGTTATTATTATTTTTTCGTTTTAGGTGGTTCAAGGCTTGTCGTGTCTGGAATATACACATGTCTTGTGTGCCACGGCTTTCCGTGCCTCTGTTTGCTTTAGGTGTCAAAAGGGCATGGATAGTGTGCAAAGTTAGTTATTTTTTCACGTTTTGAGAAATTTATAGCTTTTTTTCTTTAGGTTGCTATTGTTTTAGTATTGTTTTCGGTGTGTTTGGTGGTTTAAAGGGTTTATTTTCAGTGTGTCGTATGGTTTTTATTGGCGTTCCAACCAACAGATAATGGGGTAGTGGTCGGAGGCTTTTATGTTGTTGTCGACATAGCAGGCGTAAGGGCGCCAGTGTTTGGAGCACATGATATTGTCAATGCGCACATAGAAGCCATTGTAATGATAGCTTATGCCGGGACCATTGGCGGTGCTTGTGTAGCAGTCGGTGAGCTGGCTGGCTATGGTGTGGTGGGTGTAGGATATTGGCGAGTCGTTGAAGTCGCCGGTGAGTATCAGACTTTGGTCTTTGTGAAGGTTTACGTATTTTGCCACGGCATCGGCCTGTGGTGCACGTAGTGCCGAGCTGGCACCGAGTGTGCGCCATATTTTTTTTGTCTCGTGCTTAGCTTTACTATGGTCGAGGTCGCCTTTCATCATGGCCTTAAAGTTGCTGCGCTCTTCTGTGGTTAGCCCAGTCGACTTGAAGTGACACACCACTACGATGGTGGTGTCTTGCTTGGCTGTGAGCACGCGGAAGGCTGTGGCGTTGGCGCATGTGCCATCGCTGGTGTATATGTGTTCTTTGCCTATGATGGGCATTTTGCTGAGCAGGCGTATATGCTCGCTGTTGGATGATATTACAGTGGTGTCGCTATGTGCATAGTCGCGCTTCAGAAGTGAGTCGAGCTTGGCTTCGCGCCACCCTTGTGCGTTGGCTTCTTGAAGGCACACGATGTCGGCGTTATGGCGCGATATGTAGTCGGCTATCTCGCATGGAGTGTCGGGGTCGGTCCAGGTGCTGAAGTAGAAAGTGTTGTACGACAATACTTTAATGGCACCCTCGGGTGCCTCTCGACTGATGTTGAAAGGCATGTAAGTGCGCACAGGAGCGTAGGCTGCTATCATAGCAGCCACGGGTAGCCATATCATGCGCTTCCTTATGGTGAGCCATATTATGGCAAAAAGGATGTTGAGTGCAATGAATAGTGGAAACAGAAGTCCAATGTTGGCCAACAGAGGGTGCGTCACGGGATTTATGCGGTCGCTATATCCCACGGCGAGCATCATGATGGCAGTGGCTACATTGGCTCCTGCCAGCAGTTGTATGGTGAATGATTTGGGTGTTTTCATTATTTGCGTCGGCTTGCGTCGAAGAGGTGTTGCTTTTCTTCGCGTGTCAGCGAGTCGTAGCCGTTGCGACGTATCTTGTCGAGTATGCGGTCGGTTTCTTCTTGCTCGGCTTTGCGGCGGGCATTATAGTCCCAATCGGTTTCGCGGCGCGTCTGCTGATAGCTGTTGTCGGTGGCTTTTTTGCCAGTGCGTTGCTCCCATTTGCTGCGCAGAGAGTCGAAAAATTGCTGACCGCCTAAGTGGCTGTAGGGGCTACCGGCTTTCCTGCGCCAATAGCGTATCAGCATGAATCCGAACAACATACCTCCAAGGTGTGCAAGGTGTGCAACACCATCGCCAGGCATAGAATATGCCATGAACAACTCTATTGCTGCATAGCCGATAACAAACCATTTGGCTTTTATTGGCACGGGCAATGGGAATATGAACATGCGCTCTTCGGGATAGAGCATGCCAAAAGCAAGGAGTATGCCATAGACAGCACCCGACGCGCCAACGGTGGTCCATAGGTTAAGGAAGCCTTGGTTGGCTTGCACCACTCGTGTGGTGTCCATTATGCTGAATCCGCTTATCTGCTCAGAGGCTATCATATAGAAGTGGCACAACTGTGCCAGCTCTTGCATGAGTCCAGCGCCTACACCGCATACTATATAAAAGAATAAAAACTTGCGTGGTCCCCATGTGCGTTCTACTATGCAACCGAACATCCACAGGGCAAACATGTTGAAAAAGATGTGGCTCAAGCCACCATGAGCAAACATGTAGGTAAATAATTGATATATGTGGAAGTCGGGAGCAAGCATAAAGTGAAGTCCCAGAATATTGTTGAGCCCTCCTATAACTGTAGAGGCCAAGAATACTAATATGTTTGCAATGAGCAAGTTTCTTGTAACAATAGGAATGTTTTGCATATTATTTACGTGTCTATATATAAAGAATGTACGGCAAAATTACGAAAAAATCCCATTATAGGGCATAAAACGAGGGTGTTGGGCATTATTTTTCAAGAAATTATAAATTTTTTCTTGTTTTTTGTTTGATTTATGAAAGGAATAGTCTAAATTTGTGATTGGTAAACGTTGTAACGCTGGTGTTTAAGCGTTTTACAGCATAAAAATTAAGGTAGAAAATCATTAATAACTAAATAATTATCGTTATGAACAAGACAGAACTCATAGAGAAAATATCAGTAGGTGCTGATCTCAGTAAGGCAGATGCAAAGAAGGCTCTCGAAGCTACACTTCAGGCTATTAAGAACGCTCTCGTAGAGGGTGACAAGGTACAGCTCATCGGTTTCGGTACATTCAGCGTAACAGAGCGTCCTGCTCGTGAGGGTGTTAACCCACGTACAGGTGAGAAGCTCACTATTGCAGCTAAGAAGGTTGCTAAGTTCAAGGCTGGTGCCGAGCTTGCTGACAAGCTTTAATGCTTAAGCACAGTTTCTGTATTTTTCGGAATAGAGAATGATTTGCTAACATAAAAAGTTTTATTGCCATAAGTGATATATTCACTGGGCATTGCAAAAAATCCGTCTGCTTTAGGGCAGGCGGATTTTTTTGTAGAATCTATATGAATGATGATATGATAGCGTGAAATAAAGTAATAATGCTATACTGTTAAGTAATAATGCTATAATGAGATAAAAGTGAATTACTTCTATGAATTTTCAATAGCTAAAAGGTAGTGAAAAGAATTACATAATTATCGATGCTACGTGTTGGCTATAATAAGGTGTTGACGATAATTAGTTGGTTGAATATGTGCAAAAAAAAAGGACGACACGAATCACTCGCACCGGCCTCTCAAAGAATAATGTTAAGGTATGCATAGCATCTAAAAAATGTTAGAAGCTGAATGCATGACTTTAAACTACATTACGATAGTTTCAAAATCTAATAACATAATCTTTACCTTAAAATCTATCAAACTACTAACCTAATGAAAAAACATTGCATTCTCTCGAACACGATGCAAAGATACATAATTGTGCACGTTCACGCAAACTTATATATAAGTTTTTTGTATGAAAAAATATTAAATTGATATATATCAACGGCGTTTGCTTGCTTATGCATAAAAATGTGATCAGAAGATAAAAAACAGTCTGTTGAAGTGGGGCATGTAACACAAAAAAAAGTGCGTTGTCCACAACAATGTGTTGACAACGCACCTAATATTTATGCTTATTAACGTATTTTACTTTACGAGCACCTTGCGTACTGTGCCGTCAGACATCTTGAGGATGTTGAGGCCCTTCTGTGCTGCGTTGATTTGCTGGCCATCGGCATTATAGCGGGCTACCACAACAACGTTCTCGGTATTGTTCTTTACGCCTTGAACGCCTACAACGCCCTCAGAGAGGTGGATAACCTGGCACTGGTTGACGTTGGTTCTACGTGGGTCGTTGAACTTAACATAAGTTTGGGTGCCGCTGGTTTCGGTAGTGTTACCATCCCAGAAAGGCATGCTTACAAATGCTGTGAGGCGGAGCTTATCAACGCCCTGTGCATACCACTCTTTGTTGACAGTGTATTCGTAGGTCATCTCAAAGTTATCGCCATTCCATGTGATAACGTCACCGGCAGGATTAACGGTCTTTGTAATATTCGACTTAGCGTTTACGATAACATCGCGGAGCACATTCTCGTGAGCGTAGTCAGACATCCATTCGTTTTTGCTGTTAATCTGGTCGCTCTTGAGGCCATCCTGAGTGAGGTATGTGGTGAGAGTAGCACCCTTAAGCAACTTGGCAGCATTAGCCACACCCTGACCCTTAACGGTGAATGTAAGCTTGCCGGTTGACATGTCGAATGTTGGCTTGATATTGAGTGTTACGAATGCTGGAGCATCTTCTCTTGAAAGAGCGTTGACAGTGCGGATGATAGTCTTAACATAGTCCTTGGCATCATCTGTGCTGCCATAGTTCAGACCGAAAGATACTGTGTTTGCTGAGTTGAGGTATTCGTTCTCGATATAGTAGCGGTTTACGCTTACAGAAGGATAACCGCTATAAGCGAATGCGCGTACAACGTTGCCAACGGCTGTGGTATACTCGTCGGTCATGCTTGTGCTCATGTCGCCGTGGTTAGCTACCCATGCATAGTCGTTAGGGTATTCCTTTGTGAGTGCGCGCAACACATCGTAGCCAATGGGGCAGTTAGGGCAATACTGTGATGTGTACTGCTCTATAAGACTCTTCTGGCGGTCGATGCTTTTATCGAAGCCAAGGAATGTGTCTGAACCCTCATCGTCTTTAAGGTTGCCAACAGGTGCCTTGCCGTCAACGGTTTCCACCTTCACTGTAACGGTGTTGTTCTCGCCTACCTTTACGTTTGCAGGGAGCGTGAAAGGTGTTGACACGAGCACGCCCTTGTCGTCTACTGCAAAGTCGGCAGCATATTCTGATGTGCTGTTGTCGTAGGTAGATACCTTATTGCCGTTCACATAGAGACCGAGGGTGTATTTCTGTACTTTGTCTTTGCCAAAGTTGTTCAGCTTAGCATAGGCATTGATAGCGTTTGATGCCTTGCCATAAGGAGCTACGTGGAAATACTCTACGGCGAAGTCGTTAGGGAAGCCGCCTTCTTTCTCAATGAGTATCTGTGCTATAATGGTTACACTCTGCGACAATGGATACCAGCCCATACCTTCACCAAGGTTTCCGTAAGCCATTAATGAATATGAAGTGCCACTGGTATTATTAGCAGCTACATTAGTCATATTCTTGTTTGGTGTGTTGAAACCAACAATAAAATCAGTGTTTTCAGCGATAGTGATAGACTTGCTGAATTTAATCTCGTTCCATACGGTGACGAGCTTGTTATTGCTTACGGTGCAGTTCTTTGTTTCTGTAGAGCCAGATACTTCAGTGCCAAAGCCTGATTGTGTCATTGGAAGCGCAAAGCCTGTGATGTTCTTGTCGTTGAAATTGTAAACAGCACAGCGCATTCCCACAATCTTACAGCCTATATATTTTGTAAGGGCGCTTGCAGGAATCTGCAGAGCCAACTTCTGTACGCTGCTGGCATATTTACTGAAGTTAAGCAAACCTCTTGCTTCATCGGTACCATCAGTGCCGAAATACTTCTGGTTGCTTGCTGCAGCACGGCTTGGAGCCTTCTTTGCAGTAGCATTATTGTCAGCTGCAAGCACCTGCAGATCGCTGCTGTTATACTGCTGTGGAGCTGTCAAATACTGTTGTGCGTTCATTGCTGTTGCTGACAACATGAATGCAACAAGTGAGAGTAATGATTTCTTCATAGTTTTATGAATTTAAAAAATGAATAATGTTTTCTTTTTATATCGTTATCTTTTTATGGATACTTTGCTTGTTAAGGACCTTTTGTAGCCTATCGCATAAGCTTGCGTGTGGTGCCATCGCTCATGAGCACAATGTTCAGTCCGTGTTGTGGTTGTGCAAGGCGCTGTCCGTCGGCAGTGTAGTAGGCTACGGCACTTACGCTATCGTTAGCCGTGATGCCATTCACTGCAGTGGCTCCCTTCACGAAATTGATGGTGATGGTAGGGCCAAACACATCGCGCTCCTTATATACCTTAGTAGGTATGCCACCCTGATTCTTCATTGTCATGTCATAGACATTGAGCTTCACTGTTACTGTTGCAGTGCCATCGGCATCAGGAAACCACTCGGTACTTATAGTTTTTGTTTCTCCAGCAGAGATATCGCCAGCGCTGCTTTTGTAGTAGTCGCCCACGTTGCTGCCCCATGTGTCGATACATGATATTGGAAAGCAGCATTGTGTAGCACCGTTATCGAGTCGTGTGAGTCTTAGTTCTGCACCAACATGCTGCTGTTCGTTGGTAAGATTCTTTACGTATACGCCACTGTTAATCACCTCGTAGGTGTCAGCGCCAGAACCCTTTACCTCTACTTTGTTGGCTGTTACGGTGGCGCCGTTGGCTATTTCCTGACCATTCTCGTTGACAAATGCAAAGGTGCGGTCTACCTGAGCCTGCGCTACAGCAGATACCATCGCTGCCATAATGATAAGAGTGTTTTTGAATATCTTCATAATGTTTACTTGTATTTTAATGTGTTTCATATACCCAATATGCCTTGTCGTGCAATGAAGGGCATGTTTAGTTTGTTATTTGTAAAGGCACCTGCACCACGTTGAGCACACCGCTGTCGTTATATACGAAAGCCACTACCCACATATTGGCAGGAACAAAGGCAGGAGCATCGGCATTGGTTTGCTGTAGCTGTGCAAATTCTGTGGTCAGATTGCAAGAGTGTGTGATTGTGTTGGCACTACCCGCTGCCACACTTATTGTCTCGCCCCAGGTGCCATTGACGGCAAATCGCAACACATGATTGTGCACATAGCTATCGTTAATAGAACCGTCGGGCTGATATTGCACTCCCACAATATTGTCTTGCACCACCCATAACTGCAGATTGCCGTTGATGCTTGTTTGTGGCATGGCGTTTATGGTTGCCTCTACATCAAGATTATTATTGCTACTGTTGTATGTAGCTTTAGCATTTATGGTTAGCTGTGCAGGTGTTTTCAGTGCGTTCTTCACTTTGCTATGCCATGAGTCGATGTCTTGTTCGCCACCGTTGCGGTTGATGATGCCATTAGGTTGTGTGCTTATGCCCCAATGGTTATAATATTCATCGCCCATGGCAGTCCACAATGGAAATGGCTTCTGATAGCGTGGCGGTTTTTTAGAAAATCGTCCAGAGTGTATAGCCACAGCCACTACATATTTTTCGTAGCCCTGTTGTAGCTCGTGTATCATATCGTTGGCCTTTGGACAGTTAATACATGCCTGTCCGGTGAAGTCTTCAATGAGTACGGCACGCTTTGCTGTTACTGGTGGCACATATATGGTGCGCTCGTTCTCGTCCACATTTTGGCATGCTGTAATGGCAAGAACCGCTACAGCCAGCATTGCATGTGTTATGATGTTCTTTATGGTCATTGTTGTGATGTATGTTTTATTTTAATGTGGATGCCTTAGAAGTTATAGTTGTACGACAATGTCACGCCCTTGCTTGCTGGTACATATCGGCATACGCCTCCAGAGCAGTTAAATCCGGCACGTGTGCGTCCGTATCCCAGTTGCAGACGGTGTGCCTCATGGGTGTAAGTGACACTGCCTTGATAGTAGTGTAGCTTTGTAGAGCCGTTGTTGTACATATCGCTTACGGTAAACATCCATCCTGGCAGCACCGATAGTTCAAGCAATCCATAGAGCCAGTC
Organism: uncultured Prevotella sp.; assembly: GCA_934215545.1. Lineage (GTDB taxonomy): Bacteria > Bacteroidota > Bacteroidia > Bacteroidales > Bacteroidaceae > Prevotella. The sequence continues at coordinate 39,162 of CAKQAD010000001.1, read as the reverse complement.
ACCCTGGTCGTCTTTAGTGCTAAGATATTGCACCTCGCCGCGCAGTGTGAGGCTATTGTTGAAGCGATATTTGGCATCAGCAACGAATATGTCGGAATGTATCATACCTCCTTCGCCTTGCAGTGCTGTCTTGTTGTAGAACTGATTCATATACATCAAATTCAGTTTCATACTCTTCGACAGTTTTTTCTCTATCTGCACATTGATGTCTTGATAGTAGGTGGCATCGCCCCATTTCCAGAAAGACGAGCCGTAGCCGTTGGTTCCCTTGCTACCAGCAGGTAAGGTTGTTGTGGCACCATTGGCATCATTCACTATTAATGTTCCTGATTCGCTACGGTCGATGGCATGTACATGCGAGAAATTAAGTTTTATGCCAGTGCCATACTTGCCACCCAATGCTGTGTGTCGTTTGAAACGGTAACCTATCTCGCCCTGGTATGCCCATTCGCCTTTGGCATATTGTGTGGCATATGGGTAGAGAGCTGCCAAAGCATAGGTGTGCTCCATAGTGAAGGCAGGCATATGGTTAACAAACGATGACATGCCCGTCATGGAACGACGTGAGCGCGATGCCATATTGTCGGAGCGTTTAGCTTGCAATAGCACGCTCATGCCACTCTTGGAATAGGAGCCGGAGAGCATAGCCACATAGCCACGGCGATAGATATATCCATTATCGGCAGATGGATCTTGTGTCTTCTGTGCATATTCTGCCAATATATTAAAACCACTCTTCTGCAAATTGGCACGCACATCGAATGAGTTGACGTTCTCTGGGATGTTGAGCATGTGTGTCACATCGGCAAACACCTGGTCTTTTTGGTGCTCGTGCTTGTTCACCCACGATGCTCCAAGTGTGATATATGTGTTCGACTGCTGCATGCTTGGAAACCACTCTGTCAGTGAGAACTCTGCATCGGCACCCGATATCAGTGAGTTATAGTCCCAGTAGCAGCGTTGTGTACCTGCTAATGCCTTTAGTTGTATGCCTTTATAAGGTCGGTAAACGATTCGTGCGCCAAGCAATGAGTTGTCAACACCCAGTGCGCGATCTTCGTAAGTGCGCAATATAAATCCCGATCCAAACTGCTCGTAATAGTTGCCTAATGTAAGTTCGGCATTTTTCAGTTTGCCTTTTATATAATAGAAGGGCACGCCATAGCCTTTAAAATCCTTTTCATAACCTGGTAGTGGATGATCAAGATATTCAAAGCGAGCACCAGCATCAACATATTCCGACAATGCGTGCAGCTCTACATAAGTATTGGTGAGCACCTTGTCGTCTACGGGGTCGGTGCCAATGGCATCATCGTTTTGTGGCACTAGTATGTCGCTCTGCACACTACCCGTGAGTGTCACCTCATAGTTTTTGCCTATTTTTATCTTCTGTGCGCTTGCCGTTGAAGCCATGAATAGGGCAGCGAGGCAAAGCGTTATGGTGCGGTTTGTCATGGGTATGTGTAAATATTATTTCTTTACTAATTTTCTTACCTGTTCGATGAGTTCTTCTTCGGCACCTTCGGCATAGCCATTGTGTTTATATACAATATTGCCTTCGCCGTCGCACACCAATACGTATGGAATAGTCTGTATGCCTAAGGCACGCTTGAAGTCGCTGTTAGGGTCGAGCAGCACGTCGTAAGTCCATCCGTGACCATCTACGAGAGGTTTCACTTTGTTTATATTCTGTGCCTGGTCTATCGACACAGCAAATAGCTTTACCCCCGTTTCTTCCTGCCATTCCTCATACACCTCGCTAATGGCTGTCAATTCGCGATTGCAAGGTTTGCACCATGTGGCAAAGAAGTCTATGATGAATGGTTTGCCGTCGTTGTGTAGCTCGCTGGTGTTAATGGTTTTGCCATTGATATCTTTCAGTGTCACGTTGGGTAGTCCTGCACATGCGGTGGCTGCCATGCCAAGCATAAGAAGCAATGAGAATAGTATTCTTTTCATATATCTATAGTATCTATAATATCTATTGGTTTTTATTGTATCCCATTTTATTATTGTATCTTAACTTTGCAAAATTACGTATAAATCATAGTTTTCTTTATACAACAACAGTTAAAATAGTATAAACAGAAGTCGTCTGTAAATTAACTGTAAGTATATAGCTTACATTTTGATAAAATATGTTTATTCTGCTTTGCTTTTTGTTATGTCCATCACTCGTAGCCAGTTGCCTCCCCATATCTTTGCTATGTCGCTTTCGGAGTAGCGTCGGCGCAGTAGTTCTTTTGTGAAGTTTATTAGTTCCGAGGCATCGGCAAGTCCTGGTATTCCTCCATCGCCGTCGAAGTCGGTGCCCAGTCCCACATGATCTATGCCCATGATGCGTATGGCGTGCTCCAAATGCTCCATGGCATCGTTGATAGCGGCTGTTCCATCGGTGCGTAGAAATCCGTTGTATAGTGTTATCTGACACACTCCGTCAGTTGCGGCAAGTGCCTTGAGTTGGTCGTCGGTTAGGTTGCGTGGCACATCGCACAATGCCTTGCAGTTGGAATGAGAGCACACTATAGGCAGGCGGGAAATGTCAAGTGCATCGTAGAATGAATTTTCGCTAGCATGGCTCATATCCACCATTATTCCCAGTCGGTTCATTTCTTCTATCACATTTTTTCCAAAGTCGCTCACACCACCATGAGTGTTTTCGCTTTTTCGTGCCGAGTCGCATATTTGGTTGTCGCCGTTGTGGCACAGAGTGATATATGTGATGCCGCGTTTGGCAAAGTGTCGCACATTGTCTATGTCGTTTTCCAGTGCCAGTCCATTCTCTATGCCAATCATGAGCGATTTGCGTCCTTGTCGTTTATTCTCTATGATGTCGGCATGTGAGCGTGCCAATGCTATATGCTTTTGGTCGCGCAGCACGGTGTCGTTAATTTTATCGAATATCAGGTTGGCATATGCCTTTGGTCCAGCCACAGGATATGGTGACACATCGGCAAATGTCTCGCCATGTAATGGCTGTGGTAGATAGGCCACCATAGTAACAGCATCGGGACCTCCTTCGTACATTTTGTGTATATCATAGAGTATGCGTGGATCGCGGCGGTGGAAGTCGACACCTTGTGGAAAGAACATCGGAGTGTCGCAATGTGAGTCGATGCTTATGTTGCGTTGATGAAACAGGCGTGCACGGCGTTGTAAATCGCCCTCTTTCACGAGCCATTCAAACAATGGCAAACCATCGTTTCCTAACCATTCCGGATGCCACTGCACGCCGATAATGGCTTTATGCTCACTGCTCTCCATTGCCTCTGTCACGCCATCGGGAGCTGTAGCTACTATACGCATGTGAGGTCCGGGGGCAGCCACTGCTTGGTGATGAAAGGAGTTGACAAATATCTTCTCCTTATTATATATATTATATAGCAACGACCCCTTCTCTATGTTTACGGAGTGTGTAGGCTCTTGCCTGTCGGCATCTTGCGAGTGTTTATAGTTAGATGCGGTGCGTTGTATGTCTTGGTGCACGCGTCCGCCCAAAGCCATGGCAAGTGTCTGCATGCCACGGCATATTCCGAGCATTGGCAACTGCCTGTCGGCAGCCAGTCGGGTGATGAGTAGCTCTGGCAAGTCGCGCTCGCTGTTAATATGGTGCAGTGCCGTTGATGGCTCTTCGCCTGCCCATAGAGGGTTGAAGTCGGCACCACCGGTGAGCAGTAGTGCATCAATATGGTTGAGTGTAGATTTTATCACAGCCTCATCTGCCACTGGTGGTATGAGTAGCGGTGTGCCTCCTGCGTTCACTATTTGTCTGTAGTACACGCTACGCAGTGTGGCATCTATATCCTCATAGTTAGTGGTGATGCCTATAATGGGGAGCTTATCTTCTGTTACAGGAGCATTATATATGCCATCAAGATATTGTGATAGATTGTAATACTTCATGTGCTATTTTTATTTGCAGTGTGTTACACAAAAAAAGACAACACTATCAACACAACATCGTATTCTTTTCTTGTCTACGGCGGTGTATTGTCGGTGTTGCCTTTTGTTATATTACGCTTTGGCGCTTTGTATTAGTCTTCTGTTTCTTCAAGATGTACGGGAATTTCGCGCTTTATGCTTTGGTCGAGTGAGATGAGTGTTTCTGTTGATGTTACACCAGGAATCATCTGCATCTTGTTGTTAAGCAAATCCATGAGTTGCTCGTTGTCGCGTGCATACACCTTCAGAAGCATGGTGTAAGGACCAGTAGTGAAGTGGCACTCCACGATTTCTGGTATTTCCTGCAGCTTTTCTACAACGCTTTTATACATATTTCCGCGGTCAAGATTCATTCCCACATATGTGCATGTAGAGTATCCTATGCTTTTTGGATTAACATCGAATCCGCTACCGGTAATTACTCCGCCTGCGATGAGGTGTTGCACGCGTTGGTGGATGGCTGCGCGTGATACGCCACACTCAGCTGCTACATCTTTGAAAGGGATGCGAGCGTTTTTTGAGAGAATGCTGAGTATCTTTTTGTCAAGATTGTCTATTTTATCCATAATATTTTTTTTGTTTTTTTTTCGTTGCTGATACTATTTGGTCAACAAAATTATGAATTTAATTTCATATACTCAGCATAATGTCTATAGTTTTTTGTTTTTTTAAACAAAATGTCATATTTTGCACTCGTATACGTAGTGTTATATTACAATTTGTTTATTGTCAGTTATACTATTATTGTTCATCTCTCTTCATATTGCGCGGATGATGTTGCAATATTTCTTCGCGCAGTGTAGTCATGTCGATGTGTGTATATATCTGTGTAGTAGATATATTTTCGTGTCCCAACATTTCCTGAATAGCTCTGAGGTTAGCTCCTCCTTGCATTAGTGCAGTGGCAAAAGAGTGTCGTAATGTGTGTGGCGACACTGTCTTGTCTATACCGGCATCTTTGGCATATTGCTTTATCATGATTAGAATCATGGTTCGTGTAAGATGTGCTCCTCGTCGGTTAAGGAACACATATTCCTCTTCGCCGGGTTTTATCTTCATCATATTTCGGTCGAGCAGCCATAATTTCATTTCGTGCAATGCCTGGCCCGATATAGGTATAAGTCTTTCTTTGCTACCTTTTCCGATGATGCGTAAGAATCGTTCCTCTTCAAACACATCTGCAAACTTCAGGTTCACGAGTTCCGACACTCGCAGTCCGCAAGAAAATAGCACTTCAATGATGGCTTTATTGCGTTGTCCTTCCCATTTGCTCAGGTCTATGGCGGCCTCCATGCGGTCTATGTCGGCAGTAGACAGCACTTCTGGTAGGTGTTCGCCGATGTTTGGCGACTCCAGAAGTTCTGAGGGGTCGTCGGTTATTACGCCATCTATTTGTAGAAAACGGAAAAACGATCTCACTCCACTTAGCACTCTTGCCAACGACGATGCTCCAATGCCGAGCTCGTGTATTGTAGCGGCAAAGTGTTCAAGGTGTTCCAGGGTCACATTGCCCACGGCAAGTTGTTCTTCGTCGAGATACTTCAGCAGGCAGTCTATATCGTGCGTATACGCCTCGATGGTGTTCTGTGAATAGTTGCGTTCCAGCTTCAAGTATCTTATGTAGCGGCGTTTTAGTGGAATGAAATCGTTTCTCGTCACGTTATAGTTTCAGAATATTATGTTGGGTTGTGTCCCAATCTATAAATCGCAGTTTTATTTTTTGAGTTCTATGCCCAGTCTCATTCCGTTGTAGTTGCCCAGCAGAGAGTTTACAGCCGATGAAGTAGTCGACTTTGTTGATGTCATATTTGTAATGGCTTTCATTCCCGACATCAGTTTGTCGGCATTGAAAGTAAGAGTCATCTTAGATCCGAGAGTGTTCACATAAACAGTCACTTCCTTTGCTTTGCCAGGTTTAAGTGTAAGAGTCTTCTTCTCCTTATTGAATGTATATGTACCTTTCATCTCGCGCTTCTTGAGCTTAGCAGTGTAGTTGCCCTTACCATCGAATGTGAAGCTGACATTTGTAATTCCCAATGTCTTGTATAGAGGTGTGAGTTTTGTTTCTACTTTTGTGGCAGCAGCAGTGCCTCCTGCCTTTGCCAGCAGGTTTTCGCTCTCAAACTCGCATGCAGGTTTTGAATACACCCATGTTCCCTTTATCGACGATTCTGTTGTAGCCTTGTTGCCAACAACGGTCTTTGCTACGCCTCCAAGGATATCAGTGATACTTTGTGCATTGATAGAATTAACGCACATGAACATTAGAAGTGATGCAAACAAAAATTTAATCTTTTTCATAAATCTCTTTTTTATATTATATGTTATAAACTATCTTTATTAGTTATCTTTATCGCTGATAGCCATTATGCATTCATTAATGCGTTGCGATAAGTGGTTGTTATTGCTTTATGAATTGGCAAAAATAACAAAATAATCAAAGACCCGTATAAATATCAGCCATATTTAACTATTCTTCAAAATTATGTTTGTAATTTTGTGGCATCTAATAAAAACATATCACACACTATTATAACACACAAACGATGTTGGAATTCATTAAAAAGCACTCTCTCTTATTGCTTGTATTAATGGTGGCTTCGCTTATGCTGTTGCCATTTTTAGGTCTTACCGAGTTCAATACCAAGGGCGAACCGCGTGAGGCAGTGGTCGCCTTGTCGATGCTCAACGATGGCAACTGGATATTGCCTATAAACAATGGTGGCGACATTCCCTACAAACCGCCATTCTTCCACTTCTGCATAGCCTTAGTGTCGTTGCTCACTGGTGGCATCAGCGAGTACACATCGCGCTTGCCGTCAGCCTTATCGTTGATAGCCATGACGGTAGGCTGTTTCTCGTTCTATGCTCATAGGCGTAAGCCGATGGTGGCTTTGATTGGTGCCTTGTTGCTGCTCACTTCCTTCGAGGTTCACCGTGCTGGTGTTAGTTGTCGTGTCGACATGATGCTCACAGCCTTCGTTGTGGGTGCTTTGCTGCTATTCTATCGTTGGTGGGAGCGTGGCAAGAAAGGTTTGCCGTTGCTTGCCATACTATGCATGAGTGGAGCAGTGCTCACCAAGGGCCCTATAGGCTTTGTGCTTCCCTGCTTTGTAATGGGTGTGTTCTCTCTTCTGCGTGGCGAGCGTCTGCTTGCCACTATTGGCAGATATGCTCTGTATGCCTTGCTGTCGTGCATCCTGCCTATATTCTGGTATGTAGCGGCATGGCATGAGGGTGGTCAAGAATTCCTTAACCTCGTCTACGAAGAGAACATTGGACGTATGACGGGCACTATGAGCTACGAGTCGCATGCTCATCCCTTCACTTACAATTTCGTTACGCTTATCACCGGTTGGCTTCCTTGGACACTCTTTGTTATTGTGTCGCTCTTCTGGCGTCCATGGCGTAATAATAGCGAACCTCAGTCTGTTGCTGATAATCAGCCTTCATCTGCCGACAGTCAGTCCATCTCTGCCGACTATCAGCCTTCATCTTTCAAAGGTTTTAAGCAGCGTCTGCTTCGTATTCGTTACGACCTGCTCACTATGCGTCCTCTTACGTTGTTCACATGGCTAAGCTTTGTGCTTATATTGTTTTTCTATTGCCTCCCATCGAGCAAGCGCAGTGTTTATCTGTTGCCATGCTATCCGTTTATGGCAATGCTTTTAGCGCATTATATGCACTGGCTTTGGCACACCCGTAGTCGTGCTATATGGTTCGCCTATATGGCAATTATAGGTGTTTTAATAGCTATTGTTACCATCGTCTTTTTTGTAGCTCATTATGGTTTGGTGCCCGACAGTATTTTCCATGGCAAGCATGCCGCAGAGAATATATCCATGCTCAATGCCCTGCGTAATATGTCGATGGGCACGTTGCCTATTTGTTTGGTGCTTTTTCCGCTTTTTGCCGTTGGCGACAATGTGTTGGAGTGGTTCAAGCGTCGCAATACCATGAGCATGCCTTCTGCCGTATATGGCATGTTTGTTCCTGTGATTTTGCTCTTCATCACGTTAGAGGGAGTCTATCAGCCCACTTTGCTTAGTGCTAAGTCTTTGCGCCCCATGTCGGAAATCATTGCCCAGCGCTTTGCTGGCGAACCTCTTTATGCATACATCAAGGCAGACATGATGCACTTCTTTGGTGCCAATTATTATTTGGGCAATACCATCAACGAGTTTGAGGGAGGGCGTAGCATTGTCGATGGGCGCATTGTCAATGTCAGCACCACTCCCGATCGTGGTGTGCTCATCATTCCTGACTACGACTTTGCCGAGTTTGCCAGTCGTCACACCGACTATCGCTTCACACATGTCTACACCACGCCACGTCAGATGTCGGAGGTTAGAAGCAATGTAAGCTTCTATCGGTTTGAGCGTATCAATAGTGTGAAATAGAGCGTAAAATAAAAACAGAAGTTTTGTAAGCATTCATCCTTGCGAAACTTCTGTTTTTCTTTATTCCAAATCCAATGACCGATTTGGGTTTATGTCTTCGATTTTTTTAGAACCCTATATTGTTTTTTAGAACCCTATTTTCTTGTCTACGAAATATCGTGGGCGTTGCTTCACCTCCATATAAATCTTTCCGATGTATGTGCCGGTGATGCCCACACCCGTCATTATCACACCACCGATAAACCATAGCGACACCATTATAGATGTCCATCCCTCTATTGTCTTTCCGTTGAAGTGCTCGTATAGTCCGTAAACTATTATTATCACCGATACGAGAGTCATAACGAGTCCCATCAGTGTAATGAACTTCATTGGCTCTGTCGAGAACGATGTGATGCCATCTATAGATAGTGCCAACATCTTTCGGAGCGGATATTTCGACTCGCCGGCAGTGCGTTTCTTTCTGTCGTAATACACCCTGCCTTCGTTAAATCCCAGCTGTCTCACCAATCCTCGTAAGAACATGTTGCGCTCTCTGTATTGCATGAGAGCAGCCACAGCTCTCTCGCTCATCAGTCGGAAGTCGGCATGATTGTATATTATCTCCTTGTCGAACACCTGCATGATTTTATAAAATGCCTGCGCCGACGATCTTTTGAACCAAGTGTCGGTGGTACGTTCTTTACGCACGCCATATACAATGTCCTTCCCTTCAAGGAATTGTTTTGCCATGTCTATGATTACATTCTCATCGTCTTGCAGGTCGGCATCTATCGACACCATTGCCTCGCATGTGCCCAGACACTCCTGCATACCTGCCCACAGCGCATTTTGGTGTCCTTCGTTGTGCGACAGCTTCAGTCCAGCCACATTGTCGTGTTCTTTGCAAAATCCTTCTATCAGCTGCCATGTGGTGTCGGTGCTGCCATCGTCCACAAGCACCATGCGTGCCGATAGTCCTGTTTCGTCTTTCAGCTTCTGCATCAGTGTCTGCAATTTGCCCACCGACCATGCCAGCACCTCTTCTTCGTTGTAGCATGGTATGACTATGCACAATCCCACTTTATTGTTGTGTGGAGTTTCCTGTTTCATAGACATTATAAAATATGTATGTAAGTTTACGTTTCCTTGTTTCTTTACTGTTTTCTCAACTTTCCACAGTCAGTAAGCATCCTTATTTTGGCGTGCTTATGATGTGTATGTCGCGTTGTGGGAACGGTATCTCTATGTTGTTCTCGTTGAGAGTGTTGTATATTGCCTCCTTTATTTTTGCCGTCATCAAGAATTTCTCTTCCACGAGCACCCAGTAGGTTACAAAGAGGTTTACAGAGTTGTCGCCAAACTCGTCGAGCACCACGTTCACGGGCTTTTGCAGGTCTATCACGTCGCGTCCGTCATCGCTCTTTCTCTCCAAGTCGGTCACTGCCTTCACCAGCATGCGTCGCACCTCTTCCACGTTGGCTCCATAGGCAATGCCCACGGGCACCTTCACCAGTTCGTATGAGTGGTTTTTGGTGATGTTTTTGAAGTTCTTGCTAAACAGCGAACTGTTCAGGAATGCTATCACGCATCCATCGGCAGTTAGCACCTGCGTGCTCTGATAGGTAATGCTATCCACTTTTCCGCGTATGCCGTCGCACTCTATGAAGTCGCCCACGCGCACACGTCCCGTCATAAGCGATATGCCATAGAAGAAGTTTTCGAGCAAGTCTTTCATGGCGAAACCAACACCCGTTGCCAAGCCTGCTGATATCACCGACACTGCAGTGGATGGAATCTTAAGCATCTTCACCGATATGATGGCATACATACCCCAGCAGCATATAGCTATGATATTGTTTGCCAGTGTGAAGTTAGGCTTGCCGTTAACAACAATCTTCGACTTATGATATTTGTGATATAGTGCCTTGATGAGATAGTTCAGATATCTGAATATGAAGAACTGTGCTGTCACCATCACCATTTTTCCTATCGACAGCTGCACCACTCCCGTGATGTTCAGGAAGTTGAACATGAATATCTTCCACACTGTATCTGTCAGGTCGAACACATCAGCTGCCCACCATATCGACACGAGCACCGAGAAAACGCTCACCACAGGCACCAGTGCCATACACACGAAGTCGTAGAACCATGTCACGTTGATGTGCTTCTCATGGTTTTTGGTAATGATGCTCATCAGTCCGCCTTCTTTTTTGTTCTTAGGCAGTTGGTTGTTGATGTGTATCTTCTTCGACAGCCAGCGTATCTCATACACCTCGAGCAGGTCGTATATACACGTTATCGTCTGTATGCAGCTAAGCTGGAACATCCACCATATCAGCACCTGCACTGCCAGCAGCACATAGCCGTAGAGTGCGGATATTGTAGAGAAAATCATCAACACCAGCGACACCCATGTATAGAATATGTCTGAGCGTGGAATATTGTCGTTGTGTCGTGCTATCACCCTCCACTGCCACAATGTGAACACCAGCAACAATGGTGGAAATATAAGGCTCACCAGGTTATTTGGTATAAATATTATTCGGAATGTGATAACGATGAACGACATCAGCATCACCGGTGTGTATATGCGGAAACCACTCTTTATCTGTTCGCCAGGCAGTCGCACCAGCAGCGAGAAGAAGATGGCGCACAGCAGCCAGGCATATTCTATGAGCAGCTTCGATGCCATGAGGAAGAAGTTATGATACATGAACATGCGTGCCACCATCACCGATATGGCGAATATGAGCATAGCCACAAACAATATCAGGCACACCTTCTTCTTCATGAATTGCTCTGTCCTGAAGCGTTTTGGCACGAGCCATCTCACGAGTACATTGCTTAGCAGTGCTGCCAGGATAATATAGAACAGCACGAATATGCTCAGACCCGTCACTATAGGTCCGCGCCATTGCGAATACACCTGTCGTTCCTTGCCATCGGCGGTTTTCACCTTTTCCGTGTTATATTTCTCGTTCACATCTGCCTTAGCGTTATGATATGACATCGGCAATGTGGCTAATATCTGCAAGTAGTTTTGGTCGCCGTTCACGAAGATGTTGTGCTGTATCTCGTTATATCTCGACAGCGCATAGTCGTTCACCTTCTTCAGTTTGTTCGACATGCGCTTATAGTGTTCATTGTCTTTTTCCACCGATTTCTTTGTGGTCTTTATGTTTTTGCACAAGGCAGTGGCATAATCCAGACACGCCTTTCTGTCGGCTTGCCCTGCTTCGTCGAGCATAAACGGCAGTCGCATAGGTTTTCCGTCTTTGCCTTTAATAAATTGTCTGCCTCCTGCCTGTGCATCCTTTGGAGGTGCCATGTGTTTCCTGTTGAGCGATGGTGGAATGTTGCTAAGTGTCTCTATAAGATACTCGTAGCGTGTTATTTCTGCATTCATGCGCTCCAGTATTCTGTCATAAGGCACGCGTCGCTTGCTAAAATCCCTATACATCTCCGTAGCCTCATGGCATGCGTATGTCATGTCAAAGGTGAAGTCTTGCTTTTGCGAGTAGAGCATCAGTGCTATTTGGTCGCTTCGTTGCATCAGCGATATCATCTGCTTGTGCTGCAGTTGGTTGTATGCGGCATAGCGAGCCAGGTTTTTGCGTTGTTCGTTAAACGATGTTTCGAGTTCTGCCCGCAGCACCGACAGTGTCGACTTCAGGTTTTTCTCTTTCAGCACGGCTCCTGCTGGTATGCACATCGCCAGCATCAATGCAGTAAGTGCCACATAGCGTTTAAATGTTTTAATGCTCATAACTCTTCTTTTGTATGTTCCAAGTTTCGCATCTGTCAGTATTGATGTCGGCGAAACTTCTGTTGTGTTATAATTGGTGTATATAATGATTTAAAATTCATGCAAATATAAATTATTTTTTTCATAAAAACAACCTGTCCTCCCATATTTTGCAGCCAAAATAAGCAAGTGGCAACTAAATATAGGCGAACAGGTTGTTGACTGTCAGCTTATGGTCATGTGTGTCAGCACATAGCCATGGTGCAGCTGATTGCTGCCGCTATCGACAATAGCAGCGACGCTATGCGTAGCGCCAGCATCAGCATTTGGCGTTGGCTATTTTTCATCTCCCATTTGTCCTGCGCCCATTGCGCCAAGAATGGTGGTGGCAATAGCTATAATCACCTTTATTATCACTTTCCAGTCGGAAGAATTAAGTTTGCTCATGTTGTTAGTAGTTTAGTTTTTGTTGTTTGTTATTAGTTTTTACTCGCCATCGTTAGCGCTGTTGTCTTCCTTGAGGCTTTGGTAGGCATTGGCCTCCTGCACCTTCAGTCCGGTGAGCAGCGCCTTGGTGCGAGTGCCGTTGGCGTCGTGGCTCACCTCTGGCAAGAAGATGATGTGCGAGCCAATGATGTTGCGCTTCGACGACCAGTCCTTGAGGTCGGTGCAAGGGCGTGATGAGAGTCCCACCTTGAAGGTGCCGAGTCCTTCTATGCGCACCTTATTGCTGCGTAGCAACTCTATGCGCATCACCTCGCTGAGCTCTGCCAGCACAGCTACGATGTCCGAGTATTTCACGGTACAGTTAGCCTGCATGGTCTTTGCCAGTTCTTTGATGTTCACGAAGTCGTGATAGGTTGCTCGGGCGTAGTAGTTGCCCTTGGTCTTGTCGTTGCGGTTGCTCTGATAGATTTTGTAATTCACTGCCATAGTTGTGTTTTCCTTTCTTTTAAATTGTTTGATTAATAAGTTGTTTTTGTGTTTTGGTCGACCGTCTTTGTGTTGTAATCCTGATTACGTTTGCAAAGGTATAATATAGCGCAAGCGATGTCAAGTGTTTCTAATCTTTTTTTTCAGAAAACATCAAAAAATATCATTCGTCAGCATCATGTCTTTCTATAATATATATAAGGTATATAACTTAAGCCTTAGAGCTTGCTTAAGGTTCTCTCAACATCTAACATTTTAGGTTCAAGGTTGCGTTTTAGAGCGTATTTTTGCAATTAGTGTATGGTGTGGACATTGTTAAATGTAAATAAAAAACATAAAAAAACGGGGGGTATTTCCCTTGTAAGGGAAAAGTAGTAAATTTGTTGCGAGTTTTCTGCAAAAAGCATTATTAAAAATTGCAAAAAACAGAAATCTACTACAAATAACCCTTTAGAAAACCCTTTATAGACCAAAGATAGTGCAAATCGAGTGCAATCAAGCTTGCTTGAATTGCCGAGATGCAGCCTATCTTATGCAAAGATAGAATATGAGCAGTTAAAAGCAATCATACACTCAATGTAAATAGTGTTTTGGTTGAGCAGAAAACGTTCTTTGTTAAGTTCAATAAGCAAGTAGTAATCGCCCCCATAAATAATATAATATGGTTGTTGTAGGTGGTTGATTTGTCTACGTTTGTGGCTGCTCTGTTTAAATGTTTAAGGTAAGATTTTCGGTCTAAAAGAAAATGTTTGAAAAGAAAGTTATAAAAAATACAAACGAAGAATATTTATACGTATTTGCAATATGCAAAGCATAAATCTATAATTATAATAATAGTTACATCTATATTTTAATACCTAATAATAAATTTAAAAAGTAATGAGTAGTAGAATGAAACGTTGGCTGGGAGCCTCCGTTTGCTGCTTTATCCTTGGCAGCGGACAGAGTGTCATGGCACAGCAAGTGGTTTTTCCACAAGAGGTGCAGGCCAACAAAGCACAGTTAGAAAGCCAGTTCAATCAATGGACGCTGAAGAACGCATTGCTTACAGCCAAGTTTGCCAAAGTTGACGGCAAACTCATATTTAATGGCTGTGAAGAAATGAACCTTAAAGCAGGCACAGAATTGTTTAAGGTGGTATTGGGCAATGGCAGTAGCTTCACCTCGTCTCAGATGGATTTGGTAAGTGTTGAAACCGAAGAGCTTGTAGGCAACAAGCTCGCTGTAAAGGGTTCTGACCGTTTTAGCGGTAAGGCTCTAAAGGCTGAGTTTAAAAAAGACAATCTCCACATTACATGGCGTGCTGTATTGCGCGATGGTAGCCACTATTTGCGCACAACACTCGATGTGTCTACCGATGCAGACCTTGCTATGCAGTCTATCACGCCTATGATTTACAACGTGGACAACTCAAAGGCACTGAGTGTGCCAGTGGTTGTAGGCAACACACGTGGCTCTCTTCTTGTTAGCGACAAAATCTTTGCAGGTCTTGAAACACCTATGGGTGTAAACACTGCAGAGGTTAACAATACTGTCTTTGAAAACTTCAATCCTAAGGCTTGGAACTCAAGCTCTTTCTCATGGACACCTGGCGATGAACTGCCCGAAACCATTCGCAAGTATACTGACAAGGTGGACGGAAAGGCTTTCTCACCAGACGACGTACGTGCCACTCGTGGCTATGTATCGTTCCGTAAGGCAGGCAGCCAAACACTTACCTTCCAATATACCAGCGGCAATCATCGCTTAGACATCATGGGCGTTGACGTGCTTGACGGTGCGGGTAAGGTGTTGGCAAGCGACTATCATGCAGGCTACACCGGTGAGATTAAAAACAAGAATGTCTACACCCTTAACATCCCTAAAACAGGTGCCTACGTGCTTCGCTACTTTGTAGCAGGTGCAGCCAGTCGCAGCGACTTTAGCAGCAATGGTAGCATCACATTCAGCGAAAAGATATCTGTACCTGTAGTGGTTTACGACCTTGTTGAGAAGCAGAGCGAAGAAGCTGCTGCTAACATGCCAAATGCAGTAAGATATCAGGCTGCAGCAGGCGAAAACCTCTTCGATGTTGACGATGAGAAATCTATCCAGTGGACTCCTGATTCATGGACTGTTGTTGCATCTGATGACATTCCTTGGCGTGTGAAGGAGCAAGACCAGTCTTATCCTTACATCAAGGCTAAGATTATGGACGTAAGCTTTACTACAGGTGGTGGTACATTCAAGACAACCTTCAATTATCAAAGTGGTAATCACAAACTCAATATGGTAGGTGTTGACCTGCTCGACGCAAGCAACAGCGTTGTTGCTTCTGAATATCATGCAGGCTACACTGGCGATGCAAAGGAAGGCAACGAATATTCATTCACTGTGCCTAACGCAGGTCAGTACAAGTTGCGCTTGATGGTTACAGAGAAGGGCGAAACAATCACCTCATCAGGTAAAATCGACTTCACCTACACTAAGGTCGACACTCTCCACATGTTGGCTCCTACTGATGTGCCTATGTTGGGCTATTGGAGACGAAACACAACACTCAAGAAGAGCCAGCCATGGGAGGTTAGCTCTGTTGTTGGTTTGGTTGCTCCTGGACAGGCTCGTCGTTCATTCTTGGCTTATAGCGAGCGCGAGCGTGCAGTGCCTTGGCGTGCATTCCCACTCTACAACTCTTGGTATGAGCTCAATATCGACCGCAACAATGCTGTAGGTAACAGAGGTATTTATAATCCTTCTGACCCTGAAAACAAGAATGGTAACTACAGTGGCAACATGACCTCTGCGCAGTGCGTTGACGTGGTACAGCATTGGAAGGATAAGTTCTATAACACTTACAAGAAAGCACCTTATGCCTTCGTGTTTGACGATGGTTGGGATGCTTATGGCACATGGACCTTCAACTCCAACTTCCCTAATGGTTTCAAGGAAGAAGACAAGTTGGCTAAGAGCATGGGCGTAGGTATTGGTGCATGGCTCGGTCCTGTAGGTGGCTATGGTGGTAGCGGCACTTATCGTCGCAATTACTGGAGCAGCCGTGGAGGTATGCAGTTGAGCAATGAGAAATATTATAAGTATTTCATCGATTGCTGCAACAACATGATCAAGAACTACGACTTCCGCTTCTTTAAGTTCGATGGTATTAGTGCACAAGGCACAGCCTTCGGACCTGATAATGGCGACACTGGTATAGAAAATGCAGAAGGCATTATCAGCATCGAGCGTGAGGTACGTAAGACACGTCCTGACATCTTCTTTAACACTACTGTAGGAACATGGGCTTCACCATTCTGGTTCCATTATAGTGATGCTATTTGGAGACAAGATGCCGACTGCTCTCGTATCAGCAACACAGGTACCGACCGCGAGCAGTGGATTACCTATCGCGACTACATGGTTTATAAGATCTTTACACAAGGCTCTCCACTCTGCCCTATCAACACATTGATGACTCACGGACTCATTCTCAGCAAGAGAGGTAAACCTTACACTCCAAGCGATTATAGCTACAATGGTGTGCTTCGCGAGATGCGTTGTGCCTTTGGTTGTGGTTCAGGCATGGTAGAGCTCTACACCGACTATTCGTTGATGGACGAAATTAATGATGGCGCTCTGTGGAAGGACTTGGCTGATTGTATGGATTGGCAAGAGCGTAATGCCGACGTATTGCCCGATATCCACTGGGTTGGTGGCAATCCTTGGGATGGTAGCAAGGTGAATGTATATGGTTGGGCTTCATGGAATGGCAAGAAGACAACCCTCACACTTCGTAACCCAGACGTGAAAGAGCGTCAGTTCGGTATCACACTCCGTGAGGCATTCGATATCCCTGCTTACATTAAGACCACTATTACACTTAGCAGCTCATTTGCTGACCAGAAGGTGAATGAATATGGTGGCATCAGAGGTCTTGACATGAATAAGCCAATCAACATCGATGAGCGTCTTGTACTCAACTTGCCAGCCTCTTCAGTGTTCGTGTTTGAGGGTGTTGACAATGGCAATTTCAATTTTGAGGCTGTTCCAACAACCCCTGTAGGCATCGACTCTGTAAAGACCCCTTTAGCAAATGACGACAAAATGTACGATCTCTCTGGTCGTAGAATTTCTACTCCTCAAAAAGGTAATGTCGTTATTGTAGGAGGCAAGAAGAAGTTGTATTAATTATATGTGTATAGCCAATTAAAACGGCTATTCGCATAGTCTTAATTGACACACCTGCTATTTTATAATGGTGTGGCTAATATCAACCAGGTATGTGAAGAGAAATGATTTTTCTTCGCCTACCTGGTTTTTTATTTATGCACTTAATAGGATAAGCTATTTCGAGAGCATCAATTCTTAATAACCATGTAAAAACCTCGTTTATGGTTAATTAAGTTTAAAAAACGCCCAATTTTGTTCTGTTTTGCCATGTTGCTGCGTCATAACAAATGTGTAAAAAGGGTTGCATTGTACCATTTTTTAAGAAAAAAAGACATACAAACAGAAAATAAAATGTAATTTTGCAACCATTCTACAGCAATTGTCTGATAGTCAATGCTTGAATTAAAATTTAATTTCAAAATATCTATTTATGAACTTAAGAAAACTAATGGTAGCAGCCCTTGTGTTTTTCGCAGGACTTGCTCAGGCACAAACAATGCCTCCCGTGCCAGCCGACCCTGAGGTAAGGGTAGGTAAGTTGGACAACGGACTCACCTATTACATCCGTCACAACAACTGGCCGGAGAATCGTGCCAACTTCTACATTGCCCAAAAAGTAGGCTCTATCCAGGAGGAAGAGAGCCAGCGTGGCTTGGCTCACTTCCTTGAGCATATGTGCTTCAACGGCACCAAGCACTTCCCCGGCAATGCTGTGATTCGCTATTGCGAGAGCATTGGCGTGCAGTTTGGTCGCGACCTCAACGCCTACACCTCTATCGATCAGACAGTGTATAACATCTCTAACGTGCCAACAACACGCCAGAGCGCACTCGACTCATGTCTGCTCATCCTCTCTGATTGGTCTAATGCCCTCACCCTCGACCCTAAGGAAATCGACGAGGAGCGTGGCGTTATTCACGAAGAGTGGCGTCTGCGCACCAGCGCATCAAGCCGTATGTTCGAGCGCAACCTTCCAAAGCTCTATCCGGGCTCTAAGTATGGCTTGCGCTATCCTATTGGTTTGATGTCGGTTATCGACAACTTCAAGCCAAAGGAAATTCGCGACTACTACGAGAAGTGGTATCATCCCACAAACCAGGGCATTATCGTTGTCGGTGATGTCGATGTCGACCACACCGAGGCAAAAATCAAGGAGCTCTTCGGTTCGTTCAAGAATCCAGAAAATCCAGCACCTATCGTTGATGAGCTCGTGCCCGACAATGCCGAGCCTATCGT
This sequence comes from uncultured Prevotella sp., assembly GCA_934215545.1. Taxonomy (GTDB): domain Bacteria; phylum Bacteroidota; class Bacteroidia; order Bacteroidales; family Bacteroidaceae; genus Prevotella. Next base: position 20,778 of record CAKQAD010000001.1, on the reverse strand, counting down.
TATCATCGACAAGGACAAGGAGCAGCAGACCAACGATGTGGAGCTCTTCATCAAGCACGATGCCTTCCCCGATTCGCTCAAGGGCACATTCGATTACATTGCCTACAACTACATCCGCAATGCGGCTATGACCATGCTCAGCAACCGCTTGAAGGAGAAGGCACTCGATGCCACATGTCCATTCGTATCGGCTTATGCCGACGATGGTTCTTACATCTTTGCCAAGACCAAGGATGCCTTCGACTTGTCTGTCTCTCCAAAGGAGCTCGGCAAGATGGCAGAGAGCCTCAAGGCTGCCTATACAGAAGCCCTGCGTGCTGCTAAGTTTGGCTTCACCGCCAGCGAATATTCACGCTTCAAGAACGACTACATCAGCCGTCTCGACAAAGAGTTCAGCAACAAAGACAAGCGAACCAACGCCAGTCTTTACGAACCACTGAAAGACAACTTCCTCGAGGGCATCTCAATGCCTTCTATCGATTTCATCACACCTGTGATGAAGCAGATTGTGCCTTCAATCCCTGTTGAGGCTATCAACGGAATGATGAAGGAACTCGTACCACAAAACGACTCTAACCTCGTAGTGCTCTCATTCTGCAACGAGGCAGAGGGCAATGTTTATCCTACCGAGGCAGAGCTTCTTGGCGCTATCAAGGCAGCCCGCAGCGAGAATATCAGCGCCTTTGTCGACAATGTAAAGAACGAGCCTCTCATTGCCAAGCTCCCTAAGGCAGGTGTTGTAAAGAAGGAAGTTAAGAACGCGAAGTTTGGCTACACCACACTCACCCTCTCTAATGGTGCCACCGTTATTCTTAAGCCTACCGACTATAAGAAAGACCAGGTGCTCCTCAGCGGACGCGGCATTGGTGGTCAGACACTATATGGTCCAGCCGACTACACCAACCTTCAGGTGTTCGACGACGTAATCGGCGTGTCGGGTCTTGGCTCATTCTCGGCTACCGAACTCGAGAAGGCTATGGCAGGTAAGATTGCCAACGCCAACCTCAAGCTCAACGGTCAGCTCTACACAGGCATCTCAGGCAACTCTACACCAAAGGATGTTGAGACAATGCTGCAGATGGTCTACCTCTACTTCACCAATATCAATAAGGATCAGAAGTCATTCGACAACCTTATGAACCAGTACGAGGTGGCTCTGAAGAACCGCGACCTCAACCCAGATATCGCTTTGAGCGACTCGCTCACAGCCACTATCTACTCTCACAACCCACGCATGACACCGCTCACCACCGAGCGCCTCAAGAACATCAGCTACGACCGCATCCTGCAGATTGCCAAGGAGCGCACAGCCAATGCCAAGGCATGGACATTCACCATCGTGGGCAACTTCGATGTAGACAGCATCCGTCCACTCGTGTGCCAGTATCTTGGTGCACTGCCTGCTAAGGGCAAGGTGGTTAAGGGCAAGCGCATGCTCAATCTTGCAAAGGGCGTTATTGACAACACCTTCACACGCAAGCAGGAGACACCAAAGTCTACATCATACATGTTGTGGCACAACGAGACAATGCCTTACACTCTCCACAACGATGTGTGTGTAGACATTGCCGGACAGGTGCTCTCTATGGAATATCTCGACAAGATCCGTGAAAAGGAGAGTGCTGCCTACTCTGTAGGCGCACAGGGCGGCGCTTCACTGGGCGAAGACAACTATCGCAACTTCCAGATCTTTGCCTACTGCCCAATGAAGCCTGAGAAGAAGGAAGTGGCAATAAGAATTCTCAACGAAGAGGTGAAGAACCTTGAGACCACTTGCGATGCCAACAAGCTCGCTAAGTGCAAGGAGTTCCTCCTCAAGCAGCATGGCGACCGCGTGAAGACCAACGGCTATTGGCTCTCAGTGATTTCCGACGACTACTTCCTGCACTACGACGGCTACACCGACTATGTCAAGACTGTTGAGGGCATCACCGCTGCCGACATCTGCAACTTCATGAAGGAGTTCAACAAGGATGGCAACCACATCACCGTTACAATGTTGCCACAAGAGTAATATGCTGATACACGGGCGCAAGCGCCCATGACATCACAACATACCGAGGGGGGAGGACCGACGCAAACTATGGCGTCGGTCCTCCTTTGCGTTTCTATACTCCAGTTCCCGTCTTAAGTTTCTGTTTAACCCAAATCGGTTATTATCCCGAATCGGGTTAAAACACTAAACAAACTTAAAAACAATGCTATTAATCAATAAATTGCATAATAAAGATGTCAAAATAAGCCTTATTTGCAGATTTCTGATTAAATTTGCAGCTAAAAACAATAAGTTTGAGTATAATGAAAAGTAAGTTTGCAACTTTTGCCCTGCTTTTTGCGGCTGTGTTTTCACTGGCATCATGCCTGAAAGACGACGAGGTGGAATACGTATATACCGACGACACACTCATCACCTCTTTCGTTATCACCGCTGCCAAGCAGCAGATACCCACCAAGAACTCTAAGGGCGAATACAGCACCTCCACCGTTGTCACCTCGCTCTACAACTATCGCTTCTGCATCGATCAGAATGCAAGCAGAATATACAATCCCGATTCATTGCCTTATGGTGTCGACCTCTCACGCATGTTGTGCAGCGTGGTGGGCATCAATTCGTCGCGTGTGGTGATAAAGAACATTGATGGTGGTCTTTCCGACATCACCAACACCGACTCTATCGACTTCTCCGTGCCACGCGAGCTGCAAGTGTTTAGCAACTCTGGCAAGACACTGCGCAAATACACCGTCGATGTGTATGTGCATAAGGAATATGCCGACTCTTTCAAGTGGGCAGCCATGCCCGATGCTGCTCAGCTGCAGCAGATGAGCTATGTGCGTCCGTTCTGTCTCACACAGCCCGACGGCACTAAGAAGCTCCTGGTGTTTGGCAACACCGCCTCTGGTCTTGCCTTGCAGACATACACCACTGCCAACGGATGGAGCGAGGTCAACTTCAACGAAGTGTCTCCTGCAGATATCCGCAGCAGCCTCTCTGCCGCCAATGCCAATGGCTTTGTGGCAAAGGGCGATAGCGCATATATAGCCACCGATGGCAAGGTGCTTGCCACCACCGACGGCATGCGCTGGGATGTGCGTGCCACCAACTGTGGCATCACACGTCTTGTGGCTGCCAGTCCGGTGCGCCTTTATGGCTACAACGCTGCCGGCGAGATGATGGCATCTACCGACCGTGGCATCACATGGGCACCACAAGCCATCGACGATGCCACCACACTCCTGCCCAACGACGAGGTGGTGAGCCTCTGTCAGGCACTAAAAACCAATGCCGGCGCCTATCGCGTGCTGCTCATGGGTCAGCGTGCCGAGACCACAGCCGACAAAAAGCAGACACTGGTGTGGGGTAAGATCGACGAGGCAGACTCTAAGAGCCACAACCAGCCTTGGAACTACTACGACGTTACCTCCGACATGAAGCACACCGCACCCCTCATGACCAGCGCCAGCGCCATCAACTACGATGGCAAGGCATATATGCTCGGCCGTCTTGCCGATGGCACCGTGGCACTATATGCATCTGTCGATGGCGGCATCACTTGGAGTGCCGACAAGGTGCTTACATTGCCTACCGACTTTGCGGCTGGCACCACTCCCGCATTCAGCATGGTGGCAGATGCCGACAACTTCGTGTGGCTCGTTAATGCAAGCCAGGGCAAGGTGTGGCGTGCCCGCATCAACCGCCTCGGCTGGAAAACAGTGCAGAACAACTTTAGCGAATGATAAGAACAATAGCCATATTGTTGCTCTCGCTGGCGGTGTCCACCGCCAAGGCACAGACCGACGACCAGTATCGCATGGAGATAGGTGCGGGCGTGGGCATGGTTTCGTATCTTGGCGACTTCAATGGCAGTCCGCTCAGCAATATGCAACCCATGGCATCGATAGTGCTCCGCCGTATATGGAATCCATATATGGGGCTTAAGTTCTCCGCCGCCTATGGCAAGCTCAAAGGCTCATCTGCCGATGTGAAGACCTACTACGACAGGTTTCACGACACACCATATACGTTCAGCAACACCCTGCTCGACGTGTCGGCAACCTACGAGTATAACTTCTGGCCCTATGGCACCGGACGCGACTATCGTGGCGCACAGCGCCTCACTCCCTTCATCTTCGGAGGCATCGGTGCCACCTACGCCACTGGCGGCGGCAACAATGCCTTCACCGCCAATGTGCCTATAGGATTGGGAGTGAAGTATAAGGTGGGTTCGCGCCTAAACCTCGGAGTGGAGTGGGCGTGCCACTTCTCGCTTAGCGATGGTCTCGACGGCTGCAGCGACCCCTACGGCATAGAGAGCAGCGGACTCTTCAAAAACACCGACTGCTACTCCACACTACAGCTCACGCTCACCTATAGCTTCTCGGCAAAGTGCCGCACATGCCACAATGCCGACGACTGACGCCACTTCGTCAACCATCACCCCACACCATATAGCACACCCGAAACGAAAATTCGATATTATGAATCAAGAACTCGATATGAACAACATACCCCAGCACATTGCCATTATCATGGATGGCAACGGCCGCTGGGCAGCCAACCAAGGCAAGCCACGCAGCTACGGACATCAGGCAGGAGTGGAAGCCGTGCGCCGTATCACCTCTGAGTGCACACGCCTCGGAGTGAAATACCTCACACTCTACACCTTCTCTACCGAAAACTGGAACCGTCCGCAAGCCGAGGTGGCAGCACTCATGGGACTTGTGCTCACATCGCTCGAAGACGAGATATTCCAGAAGAACAATGTGCGCTTCCAGGTGATTGGCGACATCGAGCGCCTGCCTGCCGACGTGCAGCAGAAGCTGCGCCAAACCATGGCCAACACCGCTGCCAACACCGCCATGACCATGGTAGTGGCACTGAGCTATTCGTCGCGCTGGGAGATAACACAAGCCACCAAGCAGATAGCAGCCCTGGTGCAGAGCGGTGCTATTAGCACCAGCGACATCACCGAGGAGCTCATCTCATCGCACATGGCAACATCGTTCATGCCCGACCCCGACCTGCTCATACGCACCGGCGGCGAGCAGCGCATCAGCAACTATCTGTTGTGGCAGATAGCCTATTCCGAACTCTACTTCTCCGACACCTATTGGCCCGACTATTCTGCCAGCGACCTGCATCAGGCAATAGCATCCTATCAGCAGCGACAGCGCCGATATGGCAAAACCGGCGATCAAGTGGCATCGGAAAGCAAATGACAACTCGAACAAAACAAAACATAACGACAATACATATCAGAAGATGAACATATTTAAGGTGTTTACAACAGCCTGCATCGTGGCATGCAGCGTCATGGCGAAGGCGCAGGACAAAATAACATATCCCGACATCTCCTATACCGGCACTCCACGCACAGTAACTATCGGTGGCTTGGCAGTGTCGGGTGCCGACGGCTACGAAGACTATATGCTTACGGGCATATCCGGACTCACCGTGGGGCAGGAGATAGAACTCCCAGGCGAGGAAATCACCAACGCCGTGAAACACTATTGGAAGTATGGTTTGTTCTCTGAGGTGTCGATAGGCGTCGACTCGCTCGTACACGACAAGGCATATCTGCACATACGCCTGCAAATGCGACCACGCGTGTCGACAATAAACTATGTGGGCGTGAAGAAGTCGGAGCGCACCGACCTTGAAGAGAAGCTCGGACTGCTCAAGGGCGCACAGATAACCCCCAACATGATCGACCGCTCTAAGATTCTTGCCAAGAAATATTTCGACGACAAGGGTTTCAAGAATGCCGACATACAGATTGTGCAGCGCGACGATGTGGCAAACAAAAACCACATTATCCTCGATATCATCATCGACAAAAAGGAAAAACTCAAGGTGCGCACTATCTCTATCGAGGGCAATAATGCTCTGAAAGACAGGCAGATAAAAGGTGGGCTCTTCCGCAAAGGCGCCTTCTCAAAGACCCACGAGGCAGGCAAACTCGCCTCATTCCTCAAGTCGAAGAAGTTCACACCAGAGCGCTGGAAGGCCGATAAGCAGAAGCTCATCGACAAATACAACGAGCATGGCTATCGCGATGCCGTAATCCTCGAAGACTCCGTGTGGAACGTCGACGACAAGCATGTGAGCATAAGCATTAAGGTCGACGAGGGAAAGAAATACTACCTCCGCAACATCACATGGGTGGGCAACACCATCTACAACACCGACTACCTCTCTAACGTGCTCGGCATGAAGAAGGGCGACGTCTACAACCAGAAGCTGCTCAGCAAGCGACTCACCGAAGACGAAGACGCCGTGGGCAACAACTATTGGAACAACGGCTACCTCTTCTACTCACTGCAGCCTACCGAGGTGAACATTGTGGGCGACTCCATCGACCTTGAGATGCGTATCTTCGAGGGTCCGCAGGCACACGTCAATCATGTGCGCATCATGGGCAACGACCGACTCTATGAGAATGTGGTGCGCCGTGAGCTCCGCACAAAGCCTGGCGACCTCTTCTCTAAAGAATCGCTGCAGCGCTCCGTGCGCGAGATTGCCTCTATGGGACACTTCGACCCAGAGAAAATCAACCCCGATGTGAAGCCCGACCCAGAGAATGGAACGGTAGACATCAACTACGAACTCGAACAGAAATCCAACGACCAGATAGAGTTCTCGCTCGGATGGGGACAGACAGGTGTTATCGGACGCATCGGCTTGAAGCTCAACAACTTCTCTATGCGCAACCTGTTCAACAAGAACAAGGAACACCGTGGCATCCTGCCTATCGGCGATGGCGAGGTGCTCTCTATCGGTGCACAGACCAACGGTACCTACTACCAGTCTTACAACGCATCGTACAGCACCAACTGGTTTGGCGGCAAGCGACCAATGCAGCTCTCCGTAGGCACCTACTTCTCTAAGCAGACCGACGTGTCGAGCAACTACTATAATAGCGGCTACATGCAGAACTACTACAACTATCTGTATGGCTATGGCAACAACTACTACAACAACTACGAGAGCTATTACGACCCCGATAAGTATGTGAAGCTCTTCGGTGTGTCGGTGGGATGGGGCAAGCAGCTGCGCTGGCCCGACGACTACTTCCAGCTGTCGATAGCTTTGCAGTACACACGCTACATGCTTAAGAACTGGAGCTACTTCCTCATGACCAATGGCAACTCCAACAACCTCAACCTGAGCATACAGCTCTCGCGTACGTCTACCGACAACCAGCTGTTCCCACGCCGTGGTTCAGAGTTCATGGCATCGGTAACGGTTACACCACCATGGTCGGCATTCGACCATAAAGACTACGAACACCTGGCACAAAACCCTCGCTCGGCTACATATAATAAAGAGCAGCAAGAGAAATATCGCTGGGTGGAATATCACAAGTGGAAGTTCAAGGCAAAGACCTACACCGCACTCACCAGCGGACAGAAGTGTCTGGTGCTCATGACACGTATAGAGCTCGGACTGCTCGGCTCGTTCAACAAGTGGAAGAAGTCGCCATTCGAGACCTTCTACATGGGTGGCGACGGTATGACTGGCTACTCTACAAGCTATGCCGAGGAAACCGTCGGCCTGCGTGGTTATGAAAACGGTCAGCTCACTCCTTATGGTGCCGAGGGCTATGCCTACGACCGCATGACCTTCGAGCTGCGCTATCCGCTCATGCTGGGCAACACCACCATCTATGGTCTTGCATTTGCCGAGGGTGGTAACGCCTGGACCGAAGCAAAGAAAATCAACCCATTCAGCATGAAGCGCTCTGCTGGTTTGGGTGTGCGCCTCTTCCTACCTATGGTCGGACTCATGGGTATCGACTGGGCTTATGGCTTCGACAAGGTGTTTGGCACAAAGGGTGGCAGCCAGTTCCACTTCATCCTCGGACAGGAATTCTAACATAATAACACATAACATGCCTATAGTGGCGAGCTGCTGGCTTTCTAAAGCATCTGCTGGCAGCAGCCCGCGGCTTGCAGGCTTCTCAATTCGTAAGTTATGAAGAAAGTAATAATGATATGCCTCATTGCCCTCACCACGGCACTGACGGCAAGCGCACAGAAGTTTGCGCTACTCGACATGGAGTATATCCTCAAGAACATTCCCGCCTACGAGCGTGCCAACGAGCAGCTCAACCAGGTGTCGAAGAAGTGGCAAGCCGAAGTGGAGGCACTCAACACCGAGGCAAGCACCATGTATAAGAACTATCAGAACGAAATGGTGTTCCTCTCTGAAGAGCAGAAGAAGAGCCGCCAGGAGGAAATCATGGAAAAGGAGAAGTCGGCAAGCGACCTCAAGCGTAAGTATTTCGGTCCGGAGGGCGAGCTCTTCAAGAAGCGCGAGAGCCTCATGTCGCCAATCCAGGAAGAAATCTACACTGCCGTGAAGGAGATTGCCGAGCTGCGTGGCTACTCGCTCGTGCTCGACCGTGCCAGCGACACTGGCATAATCTTCGGCTCACCAAAGGTAGACATCAGCAACGAAGTGCTCAAAAAGCTGGGCTATTCCAACTAAGTCTGTAGCCCACCTTCAGCACCATCTGTTACTATTTAGCAAAATCAATTAATAACAAAAAAATAAAAAACAACAACAATGAAGAAAATCATTTTAATGCTCATGCTCTGCATGCCATTGGCCACCTTCGCACAACAGAAGTTCGGTCATCTTAATGCACAGGAAGTAATGTCGTCAATGCCAGAGTTCATCAAGGCTCGTGGCGAGGTAGAAGCAGCTGCCAAGCAGTACGACAACGACCTCAAGGCAATGCAGGAGGAACTCCAGCGCAAGGCCGAGGACTACGACAAGAACAAGGCTACAATGAACGACACCAAGCGCAAGGAAACCGAAGATGCCCTGCAGTCGATGTATCAGAAGATTCAGCAGACTGCACAGGACAACCAGCAGGCTCTCGGCAAGCTGCAGCAGGAGAAGATTACACCTATCACCACTAAGATTGTCGACGCCATCAAGGCAGTTGGCAAGGCCGGCGGCTATGTGTATATCATGGACACCACAAGCGGCATTCCTTACATCAGCGACACTCTGAGCAAGGACGTTACTTCCGAGGTGAAGGCACAGCTCAACAAGATGAAGTAATCATGCACACACCAGGGCGGGGCAATAGCCCCGCTTAATGGCGTGTATGCCACACACATCAATATTTCTTTAACCCACAAAACGCATCATTATGAAACGTCTGTTGCTATCTTTATTCATCATGGCACTGCCCTTTATGGCAAGCGCACAGATACGCTATGGCTACTTCAGCTACGACGCCGTGCTGAAGGCAATGCCCGACTATGCTTTGGCACAGCGCAGCATCGACGACCTGCGCCTGAAGTACGATGCAGAAATGCAGCGTGCCGAGAAGGAATTCAATGCCAAGTATGAGGAGTTTCTCGACACTCAGCGCGACCTTGTGCCTACCATCTTGCGCAAGCGTCAGAACGAATTGCAGGATATGATGCAGAAAAACGAGGCTTTCCGTAAGGAAGCCGAGCGTCTGCTCAGCCAGGCAAGCACCGATGCCTTTGCTCCCGTGCGCACCAAGCTCAACGATGCCGTGCGCAAAGCTGGAGAGAGACAGGGCTATGCCTTCATCCTCAACACCGACAACGATGCGGTGCCATATATCGATGCCACCATGGGCGAGGACGCTACACCCTTCATAAAGCAGGCACTCGACGGCAAATAAACACTCACAGCATGATATTTCCACAAGCACCGGGCCCGATAGGCGTGTTCGATTCGGGCTATGGCGGACTCACTGTCTTGCACGGCATACGCCAGTTGCTGCCACAATACGACTATATGTATCTTGGCGACAACGCTCGCGCGCCTTATGGCTCGCGCTCTTTCGAGGTGGTATATCAGTTCACACGCCAGGCGGTGCTAAAGCTCTTCGCTATGGGCTGCCACTTGGTAATACTGGGCTGCAACACGGCTTCGGCAAAGGCGCTACGCACCATTCAGCAGCGCGACTTGCCACAGCTCGCACCCGACCGCCGTGTGCTGGGCATCATACGCCCAACGGCAGAGGTGATAGGGTCGCTCACCAAGTCGCGACACGTGGGAGTGCTTGCCACCGAAGGCACCATACAAAGCCACTCCTACGACATGGAGATACAGAAGCTGGCACCCGACATCACTGTGTCGGGAGTGGCATGCCCGCTATGGGCTGCCATCGTCGAAGCAGGCGAGGCTGACTCGCCTGGCGCCGACTATTTTGTAAGCAAGCGCATCAACCAGCTCATGCGCAAAGATCCACTAATCGACACCATCATCCTTGGTTGCACACACTACCCACTGCTCATGTCGTCGGTGGTGAAAAACATACCCGATGGCGTGCGCATCATGGCGCAAGGCGCCTATGTGGCAAAGTCGCTACAAGACTATCTGCAACGCCATCAAGACATGGAGCGCAACATCACGCAGGGAGGCACATGCCGCTATCTCACCACCGAAAGCGAACAACGCTTCAGCCAGACAGCACGCATATTCCTACACGAAGATGTAGTGGTGAATCATGTAGACTTAAGTGATTTTTGAGTTTTGAGTTTTGAATTTTGAGTTATTGCCGTTGACAATTTTGAGTTTTGAGTTTTGAATTTTGAGTTGTCGGCGAAGCCGATTGTGAATTGTTCATTTTTGAATTTTGAATTCAAAACTCAATAATCGCAGGCGCAGCCGAGAATAATTCAAAATTCAAAACTCAAAAATGCGCGAAGCGCACAACTCAAAATTCAAAATTCAAAACTCAAAACTAAAAAAAGCAGCGTACGCTGCTTTTTTTTTATCCTTCAACTGCCGATATTGAGACATCGGTAAATCCATCCATATAATCTATAACCTGCAGGTGGTTGGCAATGGTGCCCCGCTTCACCTTCAGCTGTATGTTGCCCTCTAAGAATTCGCCTTTCGATGTGCGGCGTTCATTAATCTGATACGATATAATGTCGATGCCATCGTTGCGCATGCGGTCGATGAGCAGTCGCACACTCTCTTTTGTGGGTGCCATAAACGATAGCTCTACGTTTGTGGTGGCAAATTGCGGTATGAGCGCGTTAATCACCTCCAGACCGAGCAACACCATTGCCGTAGACACCACAGCAGCCACATACATGCCAGTGCCACACGCCAAGCCTATGGCAGCCGTCACCCATAGTCCGGCAGCCGTGGTGAGTCCGCGCACCACATTCTTCTGGAATATAATCGTTCCGGCACCAAGAAAACCGATGCCCGACACCACCTGCGCCGCCACGCGCGAGGAGTCTTTGAGGTCGAAGCCAAAGCCATATTGCGACACCACGCAAAACAATGCGCTGCCCAGTGCCACCAGGAAATGCGTGCGAAAGCCAGCCTCCTTGGCCCTATATTCGCGTTCTATGCCTATTGCACCGCCGAGAGCAAGGGCAAGCGACAGACGCATGGTCAAATCAATATACGAAGCCTCCATAGCGTTCCTCCTTATTTTTATTAGACTGTAGTTTTTCTGAATTACAAACTTACATGAAAAACACGAATTAAACGCCTTTTATATCTAAAATTACGATAAAATATGCAGCATAGCTTAAAATTGCTGTTCTGCTTATATTTGCTTTTAACCAAAATAGGCCTAATAAACGATTTTGGGTTAAATTGTTAAAAATATGCTATGAAGTATATTTGAGTACTAATTGTTTCTTGTTTGTGAAACATAATATATATCTTTGTACTAAATTATAAATGTATGATACAAAATATCTTTCGACTCGTTTTGACAGACGAGGCACAGAACTTTATTGAAAGTTTACCCGAAGCGGTATCCTACAAAATCTACTACAACATAAAGCGTGTTGCAGGAGGAGAACGCAATAAAGAACTTTTCAAGAAGTTGGAGAACTCAGAGATATGGGAGTTTCGTACATTGTACAACAAAACTGCTTATCGTTTGTTTGCCTTTTGGGATAAAGATAAGGATACATTGGTGATTGCCACTCATGGCATCATCAAGAAAACTCAAAAAACACCAAGTAAGGAAATTGCGAAAGCAGAAGCAATAAGAAAAGAATATTTCAAAAACAAATAATTATGGCACAGATGAATCTTACCCCATTGGACGATGTGCTTGACAAGCACTTTGGCAAAGTAGGTAGTCCGAAACGCGACGCTTTTGAGAGTGATGTCGACGAAGCGTTGCATGCTTACCGCTTGGGAGAAGCCATTAAGAAAGCTCGTATAGAGCAGAATTTAACCCAAGAACAGCTTGGCGAGCGTATAGGTGTGAAAAGAGCACAGATATCTCGTTTGGAAAGAGGCTATAGCATTACAATTCCTACAATGCGAAGAGTGTTTAAAGCTCTTGGTGTGGTAACTGCAACCATTGATTTGGGTATTGCAGGGAAAGTAGCATTGTGGTAAACATTTCTGATGATTAGGAGTTGCAGAACTCTTATAAAAAAACGAAACGTAGCGAAGATATGAGGTCCTCGCTACGTTTCGTTTTTATTTTTTTTATTCTGCCGATGTGCACAGCACTTGCACCATGGTTTGTCCTACGGCTTTTAGCGTGTTAGGGTCGATATGCTCCATGGTGTCGTTTATGGTGTGCCATGTCGGTCCGAATGAGCTCTGCTGGCAGTCGGGATAGTAGGGTATGATGTCTATGCATGGTATGCCTGCCTTCTCGTTCACGGGCACATGGTCGTCGGTTATCATGCCCCCAGTCTGCATGGGGAAGTAAGAGCCATAGCCAATGGCAGCAGCAGTGTTCCACACCCGTGCCACAATATCGTCGGCATATTGCTTCGACACCCCTTCCTGGAAGAAGCGTGCACCTTGTCCGCCCACCATATCGAGCAGAATGCCATATTTCAGGTTATGCCCGTCGGCAAGGTGTTCTGCCCAGTATTGTGCTCCCAGCGCCCATGTGTCGGAGTCGTCGGTGCCGGTGTCGGCCCATCGTGGTGTGCCCCAGTCTTCGGCGTCGAAGCACACGAAGTCGATGCCCACCTTCAGTGTGGTGTCGGCATGCAGCACGCGTGCCAGCTCGAGCATCACTGCGACTCCCGATGCTCCGTCGTTGGCAGCCATCACCGGCTTACGCCATGCGGTGGAGTCGGGGTCGTTGTCGGCCCATGGGCGGCTGTCCCAATGTGCGCACAGCAGCACACGCTCTGTGCGTTCAGGGTGCAGTCGTGCTATGATGTTGCGTGAGCGCAGTGTGGTGCCGTCCCATCCTTTCAGGTTGGCATCTTGCGCCTGCACGTCGAGTCCGTATTTGCGGAATATGCTCATTATCCACTCTCCGCAGCGGTCGTGGGCTTCGGAGTTCATTATGCGCTCGCCGAAGCTACACTGCTTGGCAGCGAAGGCATAGGCAGAGTCGGCGCAGAATGTCGGGCCCACCAAAGCCACGGTGTCTGCCCCGGCAGCAGTCTTTGCTGTGCCTCGGCACGAGCCACACGAGCATGAGGCGAGCACCACGCCCACTATAGCTGCGAGCATAGGCAAAAAAGATTTCTTCTTAGTCATAGAGCGTAGTGTTGTTTAGTTGTTTTTTGCCTCGTATGCCAGCGCATACATCCTTATCTGCTTCACCATGGCAAGCAGTCCGTTGGAGCGTGTTGGCGACAGATGGTCTTTCAGTCCGATGCGGTCGATGAAGTATAGGTCGGCATCGAGTATTTCGCGTGGTGTGTGTCCGCTAATCACCTGTATGAGCAGTGCAATGATGCCCTTCACTATCAGTGCGTCGCTGTCGGCGCTGAACACGAGTCGTCCGTCGTCGGTCATGTCGCACTGCACCCACACGCGGCTCTGGCAGCCGTCAATGAGGTTTTGCTCTGTCTTATATTTGTCGTCGAGCGGTTCGAGGTCGCCGCCGAGGTCTATCAGCAGTTGATACTTGTCCATCCAGTCGGTGAAGTCTTGAAACTGCTCAATAACTTCGTCTTGTGCTTCGTTTATTGTCATAGATATTTTATTTGTTTACCTTTTCTATTTTGAACAGTTTGTCGCTCGGACGAATTTTTCCTGGCACTCTGAACGACACGTGCTGTCCCTTGTGTGCAGTGTCTACGGGGTTTAGGTCGTAGCGTATCTCGTCCACATCCACATACATCACTCCCGTTGTGGGGCCGGTGATGAGCATCTTGTCGCCCACGCTGAATTCTGCCGCCTCGCATGTAAACTCTGCCACGCCCAGCTTCGAGAAATACTTCACGCCTCTGCCCACATACACCTTCTTCTCCGTGGCGTTCGATCCGTAGTTGCTGTTCCATTCGCCCAGCGTCTGTCCTTGGTAGTAGCCATCCCAGAAGCCGCGGTTGAACACTGTTGCCAGTCGCTCGTCCCACTCGTCTTTGCGCTCGTCGGTGAATGTGCCGTCGAGCACGGCGCTGATGGCCTCCTTGTAGCATCGCACCACGTTATACACATATTCTGCACCTCTGGCGCGTCCTTCGATTTTGAACACGCGCACTCCAGAGCGCATCATGCGGTCGATGAAGCGTATTGTCTTGAGGTCTTTAGGCGACATGATGTATTTGTTGTCCACTTCGAGTTCGCATCCCGTCTCCTTGTCGGTAACGATGTATGAGCGCCGGCATATCTGCATGCACTCGCCGCGGTTGGCAGAGCGTCCGGTGTTCATGAGGCTCATGTAGCACTTGCCGCTCACCGCCATGCATAGCGCACCATGGCAGAACATCTCTATGCGCACCAGCTCGCCCTTCGGACCGGTGATGTGGCGCTCTTCGATCTGCGAATAGATATGTGCCACCTGATCCATGTTCAGCTCGCGTGCCAGCACCACCACATCGGCAAACTGTGCGTAGAACTGCAGCGCCTCAGCATTGCTGATGTTGAGCTGTGTAGACAGGTGCACCTCTACGCCCTTCTGTCGGCAGTAGGTCATCACCGCCACATCGCTGGCAATGACGGCAGAGATATGTGCCTCGGCAGCGGCATCGATGATGCTATGCATCAGTTCCACATCCTCGTCGTAGATTATGGTGTTCACGGTGAGATAGCTCTTCATGCCGTGCTCGGCGCATGTAGCGGCAATCTCACGCAAGTCGTCGATAGTAAAGTGGTTGGCAGAGTGAGAGCGCATGTTCAGCTGCTCCACACCGAAGTAGACACTGTCGGCGCCAGCCTGTATGGCAGCCTGCAAACTCTCTCGTGAGCCCACAGGAGCCATTACCTCGTAGTCGTGTAGGGTAGTGTTATTCTTCATATATACAAAATTACTGAAAATCTGCCATATTACGCCAATAATAACTAACTTTTATATTTGCCCAATGGGCAAAAATAACTAACTTTGCAATATAGCCAATAACAATTTATCAACATATCTAAAAACGATCTTATGGAAAAGACACTCATTCTATTGAAGCCCTGCACAGTGCAGCGCCGTCTTATCGGACAAGTGATAAACCGTCTTGAGCGCAAGGGTCTGCGCATTGTGGGCATGAAAATGATGCAGCTCGACGATGCCATCCTCAACGAGCACTATGCTCACCTCATCGACCGCCCGTTCTTCCCATGGCTCACCGCCTCGATGAAGTCGGCACCAGTGGTGGCAATGTGTGTAGAGGGCAACAGCGCCGTTACTGTGGTGCGCAACATCGTGGGAGCCACCAACGGTCGCAAGGCTGCTCCCGGCACCATCCGTGGCGATTTCTCTATGAGCGGACAGGAGAACATCATCCATGCTTCCGACTCGGTGGAGACAGCAGAGATAGAGATGAAGCGATTCTTCCGCGAGGGCGAGATATTCGAATATCCCGATCCATTGCACGACTTCTTCTATGCTCCCGACGGCGACTAATGTAGCTGATAAAATCAAACATATTAAAAGATATAATGAGCAAATTAATTATCAACAGTTATCAGGAGTTTGCCGAAATGCTCGGCAAGAACATCGGAGTGTCTGACTATGTGGAACTGTCGCAAGACCGCATCAATATGTTTGCCGATGCCACTCTCGACCATCAGTGGATACACGTCGACCAGGAGCGTGCTGCAGTGGAGAGCCCCTTCAAGACCACTATCGCACATGGCTATCTCACTCTTTCGGTGCTGCCATATCTGTGGAACCAGATTATAGAGGTGAAGAACCTTAAGATGATGGTCAACTACGGCATGGACAAGATGAAGTTTGGCCAGGCAGTGAAGTCGGGCGAGCATGTGCGCCTTGTTGCCGACCTGCACAACATCGAAAATTTGCGTGGCGTTGCCAAGGTGCAGATTAAGTTCAGCATCGAAATAGAGGAGTCGGGCAAGAAAGCACTCACTGGCATCGCAACATTCCTTTATTATTTCGAATAAAAACAGAAATCTAATCTCGGGACTTATCAATCCCGAGATTTTTTTTGTCCATTTTTTTCTGTCCTGATTTTTCTGTCCCGATATATTTTTTTGTCCCGAA
This sequence comes from uncultured Prevotella sp., assembly GCA_934215545.1. Classification (GTDB taxonomy): domain Bacteria; phylum Bacteroidota; class Bacteroidia; order Bacteroidales; family Bacteroidaceae; genus Prevotella. Next base: position 4,393 of record CAKQAD010000001.1, on the reverse strand, counting down.
TTTGAGAATTAGAGAATTTTTCTTTACTCTGATTTCTATCCCGAGATTTTTTTTGTCCCGAGATTTTTTTTGTCCCGAATTTGAGAATTAGAGAATTTTTCTTTACTCTGATTTCTATACCGAGATTTTTTTGTCCCGAGATTTGAGAATTAGAGAGATTTGTCGAAGACCCACTGACCAACGGGAAGTAATTTTTGTCAAGCACAACGTGCTTGACTGTAGGGTGCGACACATTCAATAAAGATGCGAAGCATCAAATCTTGAAATTCTGTGCGAAGCGTTAAATTGCAAGTGCGTTAGCGTAAATAATTCTCTAATTCTCTAATTACTTCCCGTTGGTCAGTGGGTCTGCGACAAATCTCGGGACAGAAAAATCTCGTGACAGAAAAATGGAGTTAGCAAGTAGGTCTGTGGCAGCATCGAGACTAATATTTTCGGCAATTCTCTGATCATCTACTCACACATATCCGTCTAAATTGCACGAAATTGATGCAGAAATCGTTAAAATCTGCACGAGATTAGTGCAGAATAGTCCAAATTGCATTGTTTTGATGCAAAAACACCGAAATCTGCACGAGATTTGTGCAAAAAACGCCTAAAACTGCACGTGTTTTATGCAAAATTAGTATTTTTGCATAAAAGCAAACTATATATGGAACGATTATTTGAAAATTTCAAACGCAAACTCCGTGAAGTTCCTACCGACTTGGTTCGCTATAAGTATGGCGAGATAGAGTGGGGAGGCCATGCTCTTGGCTTGGTTGGTCCGAGAGGTGTTGGCAAATCGACGATGCTGTTGCAATATATCAAGCAAGAGCTCGACGTTAACGACACGCTTTATGTGTCGGCAGACCATTTGTATTTTGCTTCTCACACGCTTGTCGACTTGGCAGATAAGTTTTATAAAATGGGTGGCAAGCATCTTTTCATCGACGAGATACACAAATACGATGGTTGGTCGGCAGAAGTAAAGCAAGTGTTCGACAGCTATTCCGACCTACAGATTGTAATATCGGGGTCTTCCATACTCGACATTACAAAGGGCATGGCAGATCTCAGTCGTCGTCTGCCCATATACGAGATGCAAGGCCTTTCCTTTAGAGAATACCTGCATTTGTTTCATGGCATAAAGATGCCTGTTGTTACAATGGAGCGCCTTTTGCTACACGACTATGCCATTGCAGGTGTAGAGCATCCGCTACCATTATTTCACGACTATCTGCATCGTGGCTATTATCCTTTCGGCAGAGATGTGGCTTACGACATTGAACTGATGCAGGTGGTGGAGCAGACTATGGAGAGCGATATCCCCATGTTTATGAATGCCAATGTGTCTGTAGGCAGAAAGCTAAAACAGCTGCTTATGGTGGTGGCAGAGAGTGTGCCTTTCAAACCCATTATGCAGAAAATCGCCGATATAACGGGCATAAGCCGCAACTACATACAAGACTATCTGATGTATATGGAACGGGCAGGAATGATATCCCAGCTGCGTGATGCTGTGGGTGGCATCCGTGGGCTTGGAAAGACAGAAAAGGTGTATCTCGACAATACCAATCTGATATATGCTATAGCTCCTCAGCATGCAGATATTGGCAATGTGCGTGAGACATTCTTTATGAATCAGATGCGTGTCGTAGGCGATGTGATGTGCTCGCCGGTGTCCGACTTTCTTATGGATGGCAATACATTTGAGATTGGCGGACGCAAGAAAGGGCGCAGGCAGATAGCAGATGTTGCCAATGGCTATGTGGTGAAAGACGACATAGAGATGGGCTATGCCAATGTGCTCCCATTGTGGACATTCGGACTGCTATATTAATGCTTCTGTGATGTTCAAAATCACCACTTCTACGCCCCCTTCCGATGGCATAAATACAATATTTGCATGGCTCTAAGGCTCTGAGAGTGTTGAAAGAATTCAGAAGCATGCAAGGTGGCACGTTTTTTTTGAGCTATGAGCGTGCAATGGTTAATATGCTCATGCACAACCTGTTTGCGCACTATGGCGCTTCGGTGTGCAATCGTGCAGCAGCACGCACAATGCATTTAAGCCCATTTTAGGGTGCATTTCGGGCTTGTTCGCCATGCAAAACATGCCACTTTGCATCCTAAAATGGGCTTAAAACATATATTGCTGCGATGCATAGCAAGGCATTGCATGCCGTTTTGCACATTTGCAAAGCAAATCCAAGAATTTATTTGCGTTTTATAGCCCCCACACACATTCTCGGCAGTGGTGGAATTTCTATTTCGCGATTTTCATTTGTAACAATTTGGCTAAATGCAAAATATATTTGCATGTTCAAAAACACTCATGCACCCATGTTTATTATAGCCTACAATGAAATGAAGAACATGTTAAGCTCTATTGTGGTAAAAAAAGACATATAGCCGAAAAGAATATTACAAAAGAAACAATTTTTAACGAAAATAGGAAGATATACAATTTTTAAATATTAAAAATCTGCTTTCTTCGGAGTTTATTAGTATATTTGCATGCATTAGTTTACAAAAGTCAGCATGCCATGAGCCATGCAAGCCAGTTGCTACTACCTATTGTTTAAGATGTGGGCAGCACACACATCTATTATATAGTAAATAGAACTACAATTTATTTTATTAATAACTAAAAACAAGATGAAACAGACAAACGTTAAGCCTGCAGAAGGAAAGTTGGGTATTATGGTTGTGGGTTGTGGCGCTGTGTCCACAACCTTCATGACTGGTGTGTTCATGGCTCGCAAGGGTCTTGCCAAGCCCGTAGGTTCAATGACTCAATACGACAAGATTCGTGTGGGCAAGGGCGCAGACAAGAAATATCTGCACTATAAGGACATCGTTCCGCTTGCCGACCTTAATGACATCGTGTTCGGCACATGGGATGTGTATCCACAAAACGCCTATCAGGCAGCTATGTATGCCGAGGTGTTGAAAGAGAAAGACATCAATCCCGTGCGCGAGGAGCTCGAGAAGGTGGTGCCTATGAAGGCTGCCTTCGACAAGAACTATGCCAAGCGCCTCGATGGCGACAACGTGAAGGACTGCAAGACTCGCTGGGAGATGGTTGAGGCTCTGCGACAGGACATCCGCGACTTCAAGCAGCAGAACGGCTGCTCACGCATCGTAGTGATATGGGCAGCATCTACCGAGATATATGTGCCAGTAGACATGCAGGTGCATGGCACCGTGGCAGCCCTCGAAGCCGCCATGAAGGCCGACGACCGCGAGCACATCGCACCATCTATGTGCTATGCCTATGCTGCACTCACAGAGGGCGCACCATTCATCATGGGTGCTCCTAACACCACTGTCGACATTCCTGCCATGTGGGAGCTCGCCGAGAAGACACAGATGCCTATTGCCGGCAAGGATTTCAAGACCGGACAGACACTCGTGAAGAGCGGTTTCGCACCTATCGTAGGCACACGCTGCCTTGGCTTGAACGGATGGTTCTCTACCAATATCCTCGGCAACCGCGATGGCCTTGTGCTCGACGAGCCAGCCAACTTCCACACCAAGGAGGTGAGCAAGCTCTCTACACTCGAGACAATCCTCAAGCCCGAAGACCAACCCGACCTCTATGGCCACGGCAACGACGAAGACACACAATACTATCATAAGGTGCGCATCAACTACTATCCTCCTCGCAACGACAACAAGGAGGGATGGGACAATATCGACATCTTCGGATGGATGGGCTATCCAATGCAGATAAAAATCAATTTCCTCTGCCGCGACTCTATCCTTGCCGCTCCGCTGCTGCTCGACCTCACCCTGCTTAGCGACCTCGCTGCCCGTGCCGGCAGATATGGCACACAGCGCTTCCTGAGCTTCTTCCTCAAGGCGCCAATGCACGACTACACCAAGGGAGAGGAGCCAGTCAACCACCTCTATCAGCAATACACCATGCTGAAGAATGCTATCCGCGAAATGGGTGGCTACGAGGCCGATGAAGAAATCGACTAATATAACCCCCAAATCGGTCAAATTACCGAATAGGGATAAATACCAAATACACAAAAAGTGGGTCTATGACGTCTGTCTGTAGACCCACTTTTTGCTTTCTATATTATTGCTGTCCAGTAAACAAATAGTCACCCTTATATTGCTTTGTTATTCAGTGTTTTACTGCTGTTCTTTCTAAAGGGGCTGCCTATATACTATGCGGGCTGAAAGCCATATTAGTTTTACCAGACAGTAATAATATTTTAATGTTGAGTTTGAATGTACAAAAAGAGGGTGTGTTCAAGGATATTGAAAAGGCTTTAAAAGTGGAATTGAGCGATAAATACTTGTTGACATGGAATTAAGATCTGATTAACACATTTATGAATGTAAGGTGACTTGTAAGGCAAACGGTCAAAGTTTGATAAAACGTAAAATATTACGG